>JAISBN010000060.1 GCA_031266175.1 Treponema sp.
ACTTATGTAAAACCAACAATTAAAAATAAAAACATATTTGTTGGGGATTTTACTTATTTTAGTGATGTGGATTTTGAAAATCATGTAACACATTTTTACCCGGATTTTTATAATGACAAATTAATTATAGGAAAATTTTGTCAAATATCATCCGGTGTGGAATTTATTATGAATGGGACAAATCATCAAATGAACTGTGTTTCAACGTTTCCATTTTACATTTTTGAAAAATGGAATGAAAATGTGCCTCCACTGGATAAAATGTCGGTAAAAGGCGATACAATTATTGGAAATGATGTATGGATAGGACAAAATACCACAATATTACCCGGTGTAAAAATTGGGGATGGTGTAATAATCGGAACAAAAAGTGTTATTGGAAGCAATGTAGAACCATATACAATAGTGGCAGGAAATCCGGCAAAAATAATTCGGAAAAGATTTGATGAAGAATTAATAGAATTAATGTTAAAATTAAGATGGTGGGATTTTACGATAGAGGAAATAAATAAATTAATACCATTATTACATAATAATAATTTGGAATATGTAAAAGAAAAGATAAAAGAAATAATAAAAATAATGGAGTACGCCCCTACGTCGCATAACAGGACTGTTTACGCTTCGCCGCCAGTAGGCGGCTCGGGGTTCCGTTCGGCTAGGTCATTCCGCTACACCGAAGTGTCAACTAATTCAAAACCAGGAAGTATTCTTCCAGTTCAGCAAGGTTATGCCCTTGGGTAAGATGATCAGGACAGGCGTTCAAATAACCAATAAGTCCAGGCTTCGGGGTACTCCCGCTGGTCTCCCGCTTATAACCGTGCCGGAACCATTCCGGACGTGTCCGAAATCATCATCCTTTAGGTTTTACCCCTTTACCCAGCAATTCCGAATTCAAAAATAACCACGGACAGACCCGGACCAGCACGGACAAAAGCAAGGATTTGGAACCAAAAATCCGTGTTTTTCCGCGTGGTCCGTGGTTGAATTCGGAATTCCTGCCCTTTACCATGTATCAATTGGCAAAGTAGAAACGGTGTGGTATACTGAGCGCTGCTTCCGTTGGCTCTTGTACCACAGGGTTTTTAGTCCCCCGGATCCCGGGGTCTTTATATTAGGAGGGAATTGCCATGAAAACCGTATGCGGCATTGATCTGGGAACCCAAAGCTGTAAGGTGGTGCTCTACGATTACGAACAGAAAAAAATCGCCGCCGCTTCCCAGGCGGCCATAGAGCTGATAGCGGAAAACGACGGGACCCGGGAACAAAAGGCCGAATGGTACCGCGGCGCCCTGGGTGCCTGCTTTGCGGCGCTGCCGGGGGACGCTAAAAAAACCATCGCCGCCGCCGGCGTGTCCGGCCAGCAGCACGGTTTTGTGCCCCTGGACGAAAACGGCAGCCCCCTCTACAACGTCAAGCTCTGGTGCGATACCGCCACCGCCGCGGAATGTGACGACCTTACCAAAGCCGCCGGCGGGGAAGACGCGATCATTGCCGTCGCGGGGCTTCCCATGCGGCCCGGCTATACCGCGCCGAAGGTACTGTGGCTTAAAAAACACCGCCCCGAAGCCTTCGATCGACTGGCCCATATCCTTCTTCCCCACGATTATGTAAACTACCTCCTAACCGGCGCTTACACCGCCGAATACGGCGACGCTTCCGGAACGGCCCTCTTTGATGTCCGGCGGCGGGAATGGTCTTCTACCATAGCCGCCCTGATTGATCCCAGGGTGATTGGCTGCCTTCCCGGCCTGGTTAAGCCCGAAGCCGCCGCGGGAACCGTATCCGCCGCCGCGGCGGCGGAGTTCGGCATACCCCCGGGAATTCCCGTATCCGCCGGGGGCGGGGACAATATGATGGGGGCGGTGGGGACCGGTACGGTTAAGGACGGCTTTTTAACCATGAGCCTGGGAACCTCCGGTACCCTGTACGGCTCTTCGGACGCGCCGGTGATCGATCCCTCCGGGGATTTGGCGGCCTTCTGTTCATCCACCGGGGGCTGGCTCCCCCTGCTTTGTACAATGAACTGTACCGTGGCCAGCGAAGAATTCCGCGGCCTCTTCGGCCTGGATGTTAAAGCCTTCGACGCCGAGGCTTCCAAAGCCCCGGTGGGATCCGAAGGGATCGTTATACTGCCCTTCTTTAACGGCGAGCGGACCCCGAATCTTCCCAACGGCAGGGCCGGCGTCAACGGTATTTCCGCGGCAAACTTTAAGCGGGAAAACATTGCCCGGGCCGCTCTGGAATCGGCGATCTTCGGGATGCGGATCGGTATGGAAAGCTTTAACAGGCTGGGCTTTAAGGCCAGGGAAATCAGACTGATCGGCGGCGGCGCCAAAAGCCCCCTGTGGCAGAGCATTGCCGCCAATGTATTAAAGCTTCCCGTGCGGGCGCCTTCCGGCGGCGAAGCGGCGGCCATGGGCGGGGCAATCCAGGCCCTGTGGTGCCTGGCCCACGCGGGCGTTTCGGGGTTAAGTAGCTCCATCGGCGAGCTCTGCGGCGAGCATGTGGTGCTGGAGGGAGCCCTGGTAGAGCCGGACGGCAAAGCCTCCGAGGCCTATGACGAAGCGTATGCGGTTTATTCCGGGTATTTGGGGGCGTTAAGCCCGCTCTATAAGTAATTTTTACGGAGGAAAAGTATGGCGGATTTTTATGCGGGAAAGAAAGAGTACTTCCCCGGGATCGGAAAGATCAAGTACGAGGGGCCCAAGAGCGGCAATGCCCTGGCCTTTAAGTATTACGATCCCGAAAAAACGGTGGGTAAAAAGAAGATGAAGGATCATCTCCGTTTTGCCATCGCCTACTGGCACAGTTTCTGCGCCGACGGAACGGATCCCTTCGGCTCGGTTACCCATCCCCACCCCTGGGTTACCGACGCGGAAACTCCCATGGAAGCGGCGGAACACAGGATGGACGCGGCCTTTGAATTCTTTACCAAGCTGGGCGCGAACTTCTACTGTTTTCATGACCGGGACATGGCTCCCGAAGGGGACAGCCCCGGGGAAAGCGAGAAAAACCTTTTTACCATGGTAGCCAGGGCCAAAAAACTGCAAAAGGCTACGGGGGTTAAGCTCCTCTGGGGTACGGCCAACCTCTTTAGCAATCCCCGGTACATGAACGGCGCCGCCACCAATCCCGAATTCGGGGTGCTGGCCATCGCCGCCGGCCAGGTCAAGTCCGCCATCGACGCCACCATAGAACTGGGCGGCCAGGGCTACACCTTCTGGGGCGGCCGCGAAGGTTACATGAGCCTTCTTAATACCGACCTGAAGCGGGAAAAGGATCATATCGGCCGTTTTCTGGGCCTTGCCAGGGACTATGCCCGCAAGCAGGGGTTCAAGGGCGCGTTCTACATTGAACCGAAACCCATGGAACCCACCAAGCACCAGTACGACTACGATGTAGAAACCGTGGGGCTGTTCCTTAAGACCTACGGCCTGGAAAAAGACTTTAGGGTGAATATCGAAGCGAACCACGCGGAACTGGCGGGCCATGATTTCTTCCATGAACTGGAAACCGCCGCCGCCCTGGGTCTTTTCGGTTCCGTGGACGCCAACCGGGGTGATTTTATTACCGGCTGGGATACGGACCAGTTCCCCTTTAGTTATTACGAAACCGCGCTGGCTATGTACGCGATTCTGAAAGCCGGGGGCTTTACCACCGGGGGCCTTAACTTTGACGCCAAGATCCGCCGCAATTCGGTGGACCCCTCCGACCTGTTCCTGGCTCACATCGGCGGCATGGACGCCTTTGCGGTGGGCCTGGAAATCGCCAACCGGGTTATCAAGGACGGCGTTATCCCCGGTTTTGTCAAAAAGCGGTATGCCTCCTTTGGTTCCGGTGACGGCGCCAAATACGAAAAGGGCCAGTTGTCCTTTGCCGATTTAGCCAAAATAGGCGGTGTAAAGTACGGCAAAGCGGGCGTTACTTCGGGTAAGCAGGAATACCTGGAGAATGTGTTTAACCAATACCTGCTGGGCCTGTAGAATCAGGACTAAGGGCTTCCCCGGGGTTTACTCTTTTTAGGGGAAGCTTTTAGTCCGCGGTTTCCCGGTTCCCGGGAAACCGCGGGCCCGTAAGGCGTAACCATGAAAAAGCTGCTGCCCCTGGGCCTGCTTCTGTCCGGCCTCCTTTCCCTAACGGCGTTTCTGGGCTCCCTTTACAGGGCCTGGCGGCTCTACAGTCTGGCGCCGGTTCCCGCCACCACCTTAATTTACCATTTTTCCATGTACCTTCCCGATAACCGGAATTCCTTTTTTGAGGGGATCATCCGCGGGGCCGAGCGGGCCGCGGCGGAACTGAATTCCGCGGTTTCCATCCATTCCATCGATCCCGCCAAGAACGAGTTGGAAACCGCCGCCTTTACCGGGGTAGACGGGGTTATCGTCTGCCCGTATCTGGACGACGCGCTGGCCCGCAGGCAGCTGGAAAAGCTCGGCGAATACCAGATGCCGGTGGTGCTGATCAACCACAATCTGCCCAACGACAGACCCTGGCCCTTTATCGGCGTGAACAACTTCGACATGGGCCGGCGCATCGGCATGTTGTCCATGCTGCCCGGCGGGGAACCGGTCAGGCTGGCGGTGGTGTACAGCGACAAGGCGCCGGGGATCTACGCGGAGCGGGAACTGGTGGAAATGGGCATTTCCGCCGCCCTGGAAGACCGGCTGGAAGGCGCCATTGTGCGCTACAGAACCAACCTGAACCCCCTGGACGCCGAGGCCCTGCTGGTCCGGCTTTTCCGCGGCGGGGACGGCCCTGCCGCGGGCTCCGCCGAATTCTCCGGAGAAAGAAACATAGCGATTAACACCATCGTCTTTACCGATCCCGCGGATACCATCGCCGCCGCCCAGACCCTGGTGGATTTGAACCTGGTGGGACGCATGCAGGTTATCGGGTTCGGCGCCGACGCGGGGGTTTCCGAAAGCATCCAGAAGGGGGTTATCTCCGCTTCGGTGGTGATCAATTCGGACCGGATCGGCTATGAAGCGGTCCGTTCCCTGGCCGCCATCCGTACCACCGGCTATACCTCCACCTCGATTGATACGGGGATCGATATTATTACCGGCGGTAATCTGTGAGGGATGGATGAAGCGGTATCACCGGTCCTTCAGCGTTCAGATTTTTTTGAGTATCCTGGGGGCGTTTTTTCTGCTGGTCCTTTCCACCGCGTATATTTTGTTTTGCAACCAGAAAATCCAGGATTTTTCGGCCCGGAGCTTTGAACAGGAGCGGTTCCTCAATTCAATCCAGCAGGATTTGGCGGCCTACGAGGGGCCGCTCATGGAATTCCTTTCCGCCCGGTCTTCCAACGCCCTGGCCCAGTTCCTTATCGATACCCAGGCCCTCCGGCAAAAGCTGCCCGTCTACCGGCAGATCCATGACAATCCCGTGGATCTTAAGGAGCGGGAACTCTATGCCCTTATCTTTCACTACATTAACCTGGCGGAAGAGGCAATTGAGGAAAAACGGGGCCGGAATATTTCCGCCTATACCGCGATATACGAAGAAATGGCCAGCCTGAAAGAGTACATTAACCGGGAAATAGACGCGGTCAGCACCGAGCGTTTTCGTTCTCAGCTGGAAGCCTACGAACATTTTCTTGCGGAATCAGGAACTATCCAGTTGTGGAATTTTATCTTTGTCATTTCCACGTCGGTTTTTTCAATCCTCATTTTGCTGTATTCGATTAACCGCTTTACCAATCCCTTAAGGCGGCTTTCCGCCATGACCAGGGAACTGTCCTCGGGGAACTTTGGCATTCCCGATCTGGAAACAGGCCGGGATTCCGTCGAAGAACTGGATCAGGTTATCGACGCCTTTAACCACATGAAGGGGGAAATCTCCAAGTACATAGAAGAAATCCGCTGGCAGGAGAATATCAAGCAGGAATACATGCGGGAAAAGATGCGGAACATGAAGATGGAAGGCCTGGTACGGCACATGGAAATTTACGCCCTCCAGGCCCAGATGAATCCCCACTTCCTTTTTAATACGATCAATACCGGCATGCAGCTTGCCATTGTGGAAGGAGCGGACAGAACCGGGGAGTACATGGATTATATGGCCCGGCTCTTCCGGCACATTATACGAAACAAGGAGATCATTGTTCCCCTGCGGCACGAAATCCAGGGGCTTGATTATTACTTTTATATCCTGCGGGTGCGGTTTCCCCGCAATCTGGAACTGGACATGGACTGCGCCGAAACCTTTCTGGACGCCTGCAAGGTGCCGGTTTCCATCCTGCAGCCCCTGGTGGAAAATTCGATCATCCATGCCTTTAAAGACGCGGGCGAGGATTTTCCCCGGCGCATACAGGTCCGGGCGGAAAAGCGGGAAGGACGGCTGGCGCTTTCGGTCAGCGACAACGGCCGGGGCATGGAAAAGGAAACCGCGAAAAAACTCCTCCATCCCCAGTCCCTTTCCGAGTCTTCCGTGTCCCGGATTATGGGGCTTGAAAGCGTCATCCAGCGGCTGTACTTTTTTTATCCCGGCGACAAAGATGTGGTGGATATTGAAACCGGCCCGGAGGGAACCACCGTTATTATCCGTATCGATACAGAGAGGGAGCCGTGTTTAGCGTTTTAATTGTTGACGATGAAGAGCCGGTCCTGGACAGCTACGAGTTTATGCTTAGGTCCTATGAGGAAACGGACAGCGGCAGCCCCTTTACCCTGGCCGGCAAGGCCCGGACCGGCTATGAAGCGCTCAAGCTGATCTACGAAGCGGAACCGGATCTGGTATTTATGGATATTAACATCCCCGGCATAGACGGTCTTTCGGTTCTGGAAGATGTGTATAGAAAGTATCCCCGGATGGTATGCATCCTGTCCACCGCCTACGAACGGTTTGATCTGGCCCAGCGGGCCATACCCCTGGGGGTTTTTGTCTATCTGGTCAAACCCGTTTCAAAAAAGACTTTTTTTGAAACCCTGGAACAGGCCCTGGTTCAGCTTCGTTCCAGGCCCCGGGAAAGGTTCGAGTACTACAACGATTCCCTGCAAAGGCTTATGCGCAAGGATATCTGGGTGGAAATGAGCGAGGAAACCTGGTCCTGGTACCGGGAACAGCTGGGCCTGCCTTCGGATTACGGTATAATCCTTCATGTGGAACTGGAAAAGGATCTGGAAATCTGGCAGCTCCGCATTGCGGAACAGCTTTCGTACAAACATCACTGCGTCCACGATTCCATGCTCAACCGGTGCATGTTCCTGGTTTCCGAGGATCTGAACCCCGCCGTCTTCCGGCAAAGGACGGAAAAAATGCTTAGGGAAATCCTGGTTTCCGTGGGCTGGTACTGCGGGATCGGCGGGCTTTACCGGGGGCCGGAACTGTACCATTCCTGTAACGAGGCCCTGACGGAACTGGCGGCAAAACGCAAAGATACCGGGGGCCATGTCCGCAGGCACATAGCGCTGCTCCGGCAAAAGATAGGGCTTGTCCCGCCGGAGGAAGCCAAGGCCCTTTTTGCCGCGGTCTGGGAGCCCCTTTTTAGCGAAGATTTCCAGGCCGCCAAGCTTAAGATGGTTTCGCTTTTTACCCTGCTGGTAGATGATGTTTTCGGCGCCTGGTCAAAAGACGAAACTTCCGACGCTCCGCTGCCCGTGGATCCCGCGGAGATCATGGGCCTGGCCGGCCTGGGCGCCTGGAAGCACTGGGCGGAGCTGAACTTTGACCGGCTGGTACTACAGGCAAATCTGGACCGGTCCGGCAACTATCCCCTGTCCCTGGTCAAAGCCCTGGCCTTTATCCGGGAAAACTATGCCCGGGGCATACAGCTCAGCGACGCCGCGGAAGCGGCCCTGGTTTCCCCGGCCCATTTAAGCCGCCTCTTTGCCGAACACCTTAAAACGAATTTTATCGATCATGTAACGGCCCTCCGGATAAATGAGGCGGAGCGGCTCTTTAAAGAATCGCTGATAACGGTCAAAGAAGCCGCCCACGCGGTGGGCTACCAGGACCCCAATTACTTCAGCAAAACCTTCAAAAAGATAAAGGGGGTACTGCCTACCGAGCTAAAACAGTAACCCTTGAAGTTTTTTATTAAATCGGATAAATCGGACAACAATGATAAATTATGATACAATAGCGGTATGGGTTTCCGGTTTCTCTGTATCCTTGCAATAGGTTCCCTCTTCCCGGGCTGCGGCCGGCCGCCGGGTCAGGAAGCGGCCCCCCCCGGATCCCTGCCCGCGCAGACCCAGGACGCCGGAAAATCCTCCGACAAGCTTACCATCGGTTTTTCCATTGCCACGGCGACCTTTATTATTGAACGGTGGAACAAGGACCTGAAGGTGTTTACCGGCGCGGCCCAGGAATTGGGAGCCGATGTGATCGTGCAGCTTTCCGCCGGGGGGATTCGGGAACAGATCTCCCAGATCAACTATATGGTTAACCAGAATATCGACATCCTGGTAGTTATAGCCCATGATACGGAGCTGATTGCCGGGGCAATCCGGCAGGTTAAGGAAGCGGGAATTCCCGTGATCGCCTATGACCGGCTTATCCAGGGAGTTCCCCTGGACGCCTACGTTTCCTTTGATTCCCGGGAAGTCGGCCGCCACTTTGGCCGGGCTTTGCGGACCGCGGTTCCCCGGGGCAGATACCTGGTGGTAAACGGATCTGTCCACGATGTTAACAGTTCCGATATCAGCGCGGGGTTTCATGAAATTATCGACCCCTTGATTAAGTCCGGGGCGGTCGTGCTGGACCGGGAAATCTGGCTGGAAGAATGGAGTTCCGACGAAGCCCTGGAAAAAATCGGGGCCATCTTTAGTGAAACCGTTAATTTTGACGCCGTCGCCTGCGGTAACGACGCCATCGCCGGGGCGGCAATTCAACTCCTTTCCGAACGGCGTCTGGCGGGCAAAATAGCCGTCGTGGGCCAGGACGCGGAATTAAGCGCCTGTCAGCGGCTGGTAGAAGGCACCCAGCTGATGACGGTGTATAAGCCCATCGGCAGAGCGGGAGTCCGGGCGGCCCGGCTGGCAGTAGCTTTGGCCCTCAAATCGAAGGGAAAAACCGGGATCGAAGTTCCGCCGCCGGACGCCATGGTTGATAACCACAGCGGGGTCCCGGCGCCCGCATACCTGGAAGAATCCATCGCCATATACAGGAATAACATTGACGAGGTAATCCGGGACGGTTTTCATTCCCGGGAAGATGTTTTCCGCAATGCGGGAACAGCGCCCCAGGGAATATTTTGACCTCAAAATATTCCTTATTTTCCCCTCCACCCGCAATTGGATCATAAAAAATCCGGCTTTTTGTCAAAAAATTACGCTTCCCAGGATCATAAAATTCGGTTACTGTACCATTATATCTATATTTCTTTTTGGAGGAAAATATGAAGAAATTAGCTCTCGTATTACTGATCCTTGCCGTCGCGGCAAGTTTCAGCTTTGCCCAGCGGGGTAAAACCTTTATCGGCATCGCCATGCCCGAAACCCACGTTCAGCGCTGGGTAAAAGACGGCAATGCCCTTAAAGCCGCTGCGGAAAAAAAAGGCTACCGGGCGGAAGTTCAGTGGGGCAATGCCGATCAGGCCCAGCAGAACCAGCAGATCCAGAGCTTCCTGAACCAGGGAGCCAAGGCCCTGATCGTCGGCAATATTAATACCGGCGTCAATTCCGTTATCCGTGATGCGGCCCGGGACAACGTCATTGTTATTGCCTATGACCGGCTTATCATGAATTCGTCGGACTTCAACTATTTTATCACCTTTAACAACTACAAGGTGGGTACTCTCCAGGGCCAGAGCATTGAAACCGCTCTGAACCTCAAGGCCGCCACCGCCAGCGCTCCCAAGTCCATTACCCTCTTTGCCGGTTCCCCCACCGATGACAACGCCAACTTCTTTTTTGACGGCGCCATGGACGTGTTGAACCCCTACATCGACAAGGGTGTTCTGAAAGTAGTAGGGCCCTATCCCCGGACCTCGGCGGACAAAGCCAACTTCCAGCGGATTGCCACAGAAAACTGGTCCGGCCCCATTGCCAAACAGCGGATGGAAGGCCTTCTCTCCGGCGATGCCCGGAGCGTGACCCTTGACGCGGTCCTGGCCCCCAACGACACCCTGGCCCGGGCGATTATCGAAGCCCTCAAGGCCGACGCCAAATACCGGACCAAGCTTCCCACGGTATCCGGACAGGACGCGGAATTTGCTTCCATGCTCTCCATCAAGAACGGCGAGCAGTACAGCACGGTCTTCAAAGACACCAACAAACTGGCGGAAGCCGCCATTCTTCTGGCCGACCAGCTCCTTAAGGGCCAGACCCCCGCTATTCCCGGCGCCGTGGTTGCTTCCGGTGAACTTGCCAAAATTGGCAATACGGGTACAAAATTTGTGGTTACCTACCTGCTTGACCCCATTCTGGTTACCAAGAGCAACCTTCAGATCCCTGTAAGGGCGGGATTCTATCCTGCCAATGAGGCATCTCAAATTACGGCGAGGTAACACCGGCATTTTTAGGCCGGGAGGAAATATCCTCCCGGCTTTCTTTACTTAAAAAGGGTATACCATGAGTGAAAACATACTGGAGATTGAAAATCTAACCAAGGATTTCCCCGGCGTCAGGGCCCTGGATAATGTTACCGTAAAGGTAAGGAAAGGGGAAATTCATTCCCTTTGCGGGGAAAACGGCGCCGGCAAGTCCACCCTTACAAGCGTCATCTCCGGCGTGTACCCCAAGGGAGATTACCAGGGAAAGGTTTTTTATAAGGGTAAGGAAACAAATTACCACAACGTTAAGGACAGCGAAAAAGAAGGGCTTGCCATTATCCACCAGGAACTGGCCTTAAGTCCCTATCTTTCAATTTATGAAAATATATTTCTGGGACACATGCAGACCAAATTCGGCATGATCAACTGGGACTACTATATACGGGAATCCAAAAAATATCTGGATCAGGTGGGGCTCCATGAACCCCCGGAAACCATGGTAAGCAAGCTGGGGGTGGGTAAACAGCAGCTGGTGGAAATCGCCCGGGCCCTTTCCAAGAAGGTGGACCTTCTTATCCTGGATGAGCCGACCTCTTCGTTAAACGACGAGGAAAGCGAAAAACTGCTTGAGCTGATCCGGAAATTCAAAAAGCAGGGAATCACCAGTGTGATGATCTCCCATAAACTGAACGAAGTCCTTGAAGTAGCGGATACGGTAACGGTTTTAAGGGACGGCAAGTCCGTTGCCAGTTATGGGGTTAAGGAAGAAAACCTTACCGAAGAGCGGATTATCCGGGATATGGTGGGCCGGGATCTGACCCACCGTTTCCCCGACCGGGAAACCCGGCCCGGGGATACGATCATGGAAGTTAAGAACTGGTCCGTGTATCACCCCGATTACCACTCCATTAAAGTGGTGGACGGCGCGTCCTTCTACCTTAAAAAAGGCGAGATCCTTGCCTTCTGCGGCCCCATGGGGGCGGGCCGTACCGAGCTGATGATGAGCCTCTTCGGTAAATCCTACGGCTACCGTAACGAAGGGGAATTGTACATCAAGGGTAAAAAAGTCGATCTTCATTCAACCCGGGAGGCGATGAAAGCCGGGCTGGGGTATATTTCGGAAGACCGTAAGGGGCTGGGGCTGATCCTGATCCAGGATGTTAAAACCAATATTTCCAATTCCAACCTGGAAAGGATGTCAAAATTCGGGATAATCAACCGTTCCATGGAAATCAAGGAGGCGGAAAAATACCGCAAGGATTTAAATATCCGGACCCCGTCGGTCAACCAGCTTGCCAGAAACCTTTCCGGCGGCAACCAGCAGAAAGTTGTCGTCAGCCGTACCCTGGCGGCGAACCCGGACATCTTTATCGTTGACGAGCCTACCCGGGGCATTGACGTGGGGGCCAAGACGGAAATTTACAATATTTTGGCCGATCTGGTGGCAGGCGGCAAGAGCGTTATCATGGTCAGTTCGGAATTGCCCGAAGCTCTGGGGATGGCGGACCGGATCTACGTGATGAACGAAGGAAAAATCAAGGGCATGCTGACCCATGAAGAGGCAACCCAGGAAAAGATCATGCATCTGGCATTGGTCGGTTAAAAAGAAGGAGCGTATATATGAGCGACAAGGTTATTCATACGATAAATTCCCGGACGCTGATCAAAAACAATTTGAGAAACTATTCCATGTTCATCATCCTGGCGTTGATCATGCTGGTCTTTGGTCCCTTGACGGGGTGGAACAACTTTAGCCCCCGGAATTTTACCTACATCTGTTTTCAGTACAGTTACGTGCTTATCCTGGCGGTGGGGATGGTCCAGTGTATCATTATCCTGGGGATTGATCTTTCCGTCGGTTCGGTCTGCGCCTTTATCGGCGCCCTAAGCGGCTTTATCTACAATACCGGCGTAGGAATGCCGGTAACCCTGCTGGCGTCCCTGGCCATGGGTTTTGGGGTGGGCGCTTTCCAGGGCTGGTTTATCGCTTATCCAAAAATCCCCGCTTTTATCGTAACCCTGGCGGGGATGATGCTTTTCCGGGGTCTTACCTATATTGTTACCGGTGTTAATCCAGTTATTTTTAAGGATGACGGCTATTCCTATCTTTCCACGGGGACCGTGGATGAGCTGCTCCACCTGGAGCCCAGTATAGGTAATTACTATCCGGTGGCCCTGATTGCCGCGGTTGTTCTGCTGGTTGTTTTCTGGGTCAGCGAATTTTCAAACCGCAAGAGGAAAATCGACAGCGGGTTTGAAGTAGCGCCCGGTGTTCTTGTAATAGCAAAATTAATAATTATCAGTGTTCTGGTCCTGGCCCTGGCGGAACGGTTTGCCAAATACCGGGGGCTTCCCGTGGTTGTGGTGGTGCTGGCTATAACGATAGGGTTGTTCCATTTTATCATGAACAATACGGTTCTGGGCCGGTATATCTACGCGGTCGGCGGCAATGCCCGGTCTGCCAAACTGTCGGGTATCAATTCGGAATTCATCACCTTTATCGTATTCTGCTTTATGGGCGTGATGAGCGGTTTGGCGGCGGTGGTTTCCACCGGATACATGAACAGCGCCCTTCCTCAGGCGGGGCTCAATTTTGAAATGGACGCCATCGCGGCCTGTTACATCGGCGGTGTTTCGGCTTCCGGCGGTATCGGTACGGTTCTGGGGGTTGTCGTCGGCGGTCTGACAATGTCCGCCATCAATAACGGCATGACCCTGATGAACCTGGGGAACCATTACCAGTATGTCGTTAAAGCCCTAATTCTGCTGATGGCGGTTTTCTACGACGTATATACCCGCCGTAAAGCCGGTTTGGGTTGATCGATCATATCAAGTACCAACCCCCCGGGTCTCCGGGGGGATTTTATTGTTTGGGGGTAACCAAAACGGCTTCTCGTTGTTATACTGTGGATATGCGAAAGTTATGCTGTATATTGCTGGTCTTCGTGCTGTTTTCGGCCTGCGCTCAAACTCCCGATGATGTTGATCCTGGTCCGGCGCTGATTTCAACGCCGGTAAAAGCTCCCAAAGCGATATACCGGTACCGCTTTGAAGTTGACGCCCGGACAATCGGCTATACCCTTTTGATCAACGGCGCCGAGATGTATGTTTTTGAAGGGGGAAACGGAAAAGTATCAACATATTCCACGGTTATTAACGACTGGATGATTTCGGGAAATAACGAAATTGCCGTTAATATATTCTGGCCCGACGGACTTAAATTTACCCCCGGCGCGGGTTCCGGGGTTTTTAGGTTTTTTGTTAACGATACACAGATTAAAGAGTACCGGTGGCCCGTGGCGGAAGTTCCGGAGGATACCAATTCCTATACCATCAACGATACCTTTAGGGCCGACGGTTTCCCCCGGGTGCTCATAGAAAGGGCGGAGCGGGTCATTTCTTCCACCGGCGCTCTTCCCCAAAGCGACCAGGAAGAAATCGCCGCCCTGGCGGAACAGGTCCGTCAGGCTTTTACCGAAAACGACATAAGCCGTATCGGCAGCCTGTTTGAGTTTAAGTATGCGGATCTGGCCGCGGCCCGCTTTATCACCGCCGCCGCCGTAAGGGCGGAAATGGATGCCCAGTTTCTGGAAGTTATGGAAAAGGAGGCCTACGCGGTACGGCCTTTTTCGTACTATGGCCGGTACGGCTATTTTTCTACCGCCGATGACCGGGTGGTGCGGCTGGTCCAGGGACGCATCGGTTTTCCCGAGCCGGTTCTGGTCATTACCTACCGTAATGAGGCAAGAAGAACAGCCCGGTATGATTTGGACCTTTACTTTGTAAAGATCGACGGTAAATGGATTATTATCAGGTAAGCATAGATGAGTGTTTTTGAATCTGTTTTTTTGGGCCTGGTCCAGGGCATAACGGAATTTTTGCCCGTAAGCAGTTCCGGTCATCTGGTTTTGTTTCAGAAACTTCTGGGCATTACGGCTCCGGCCCTGTTCTTCGATACCCTCCTGCACTGCGGTACCCT
Organism: Treponema sp.; assembly: GCA_031266175.1. Classification (GTDB taxonomy): domain Bacteria; phylum Spirochaetota; class Spirochaetia; order Treponematales; family Breznakiellaceae; genus JAISBN01. Next base: position 14,421 of record JAISBN010000060.1, read on the forward strand.
GCTGGCGGTTCTTGCCGCGCTGCGGAAAGATGTATGGAACCTTATCCGGCATCCCTTCCAGCGCCTGGCGGCTTTGCTTATCATGGCTACGGTGGTTACCGTTGTCATAGCCCTCTTTTTTAAGGACACCATAGAAGAAGCGTTTGTTTCCGGCAAATGGCTGGGGCAGGCGTTTTTGGTAACCGCTTTAGCCCTTTTTGTTTCCGAATATCTTTCCCACCGTCCCGGCAGTCCCCGGAACGACGCCGAAATGGACTGGTTTGACGCGGTGCTGATAGGCGGCCTCCAGGGAATTGCAATTATTCCCGGCGTTTCCCGGTCGGGGTTTACATTGTCCGGGGCCCTTTCCCGCAAACTGGAACGGGACCTGGCGGCCCGTTTTTCGTTTCTTCTTTCCATCCCCGCTATCCTGGGGGCGCTGGTCCTTCAATTAAAAGAATTGTATGAAATTTCTCATTTCCAGAGCGTTAACCCCGCCGCGGCGGAAGGACTGATAGCCGGTTTAAGCCCCCTAACGCTTGTTGCCGGAACCCTAACGGCAGCCCTGGTCGGATTCGGTACGGTAACACTGATGCTCCGGATTGTCAGGGAACGGTCCCTTACGGGCTTTGGGGTCTATACCGCCCTGCTGGGTTTGTTAATTTTACTGGACCAGCATATTACCCATATTGTATTTTAGAATGAGGGTGGCTTCGTTTAAGGAACTGAAAAAAGGGCTTGTGAAAACCAGGTAATTTACCGCTTACTGCTCGGAAATTTCAGAAAGCGCCATGGGCTTTGGCGAGCTGTTTTCCCCTTCGACTCTGGAAAGTTCTTCCAGCAGTTCTTTTCCCCGGCGGGAGAGTTTTGATGGGATCTGTACCATCAGCTTGATCCAGAAAGAGCCCCGCCTGCCGCCGGAGGGAACTCCTTCGTCCCGAATACGGAGGAGTTTTCCGTTCGGCGTGCCCGGCGGGATTTTTACCTTGAGGGTTTTTCCGTCCAGGGTAGTCACATGGATCTCCGCGCCCAGGGCTGCCTGGGTGATGGAAATAGGTACCGCACAGTACAGGTCCAGATCCTGGCGTTCAAAGTACTCGTGGGGCTTGATCCGGATAAACACATAAAGATCGCCGGGAGGTCCGCCGCCGGGTCCCGCGTCGCCCTGCCGGGAGATCACCACCCGTTTGCCGTTTTCCACTCCCGCGGGAATGGTGACCATAATTTTCTGGCGTTTTCTCTGGGTTCCGGTTCCCCCGCAGTCATGACAGGGCTGTTCGATAATATAGCCTTCACCGTGGCAGTTATGGCAGGGAGAGGCCACAGAAAAAAAGCCCTGACTGTGCCGGACCTGTCCGGAACCCTGGCAGACGGGGCAGACCTTTTTTCCCGAGCCGCCCATGGCCCCTGAGCCGCTGCAGGCAGGGCAGGCGTCGTTCTTGGTGTACTGAATTTCCACCTTGGTACCGAACACGGCGTCTTTAAAGGGGATCTCGATGTCGTAGCGGAGATTTGCTCCCTGACGGACGCCGCCGGAAGACCGGCGTGAACCGCCCCCGAAGAAGGTGTCGAAGATGCCGGAGAAATCGCCGAAAATGTCCTCGAAACCCCGGAAGGTCTGGGAAAAGTCGCCCTGGCCGGTCATACCGTCAACCCCGGCAAAACCGAACTGATCGTAGGCGGCTTTTTTTTGATCATCCCCCAGAACTTCGTAAGCCTCGGTGGCTTCCTTGAACCGTTCTTCCGCTTCCCTGTTGCCGGGGTTTTTATCCGGGTGGTACTGGAGCGCCAGCTTGCGGTACGCCTTCTTTAGATCATCCCTGGAGGCGTTTTTTTGTACACCGAGAACTTCGTAATAATCCCGCTTGGCCATTAATCTACCTTTTTAAACGCCGTTTACAAAACGCGCCTACTTATCGTCCACAACTTCGTAGTCGGCGTCTTCGGCGCTCTTGGTGTTGCCGCTGCCTCCCATGTTGGGACCACCGGCCCCGCCCATATTGGCGCCTCCCATGTTGGGAGCGCCCTGACCCTGGGCGGCCTGCTGTTTGTAAATTTCCTCGGCGATTTTGTAGGACGCCTGTTTAAGGGCCTCGGTCTTGTCTTTGATGGCCTGGAGATCACCGCCCTCCAGGGCTTTTTTAAGATCGGCGATGGCTTCTTCCGTTTTGGATTTGTCCTCGGCGCTGACCTTGTCGCCCAGATCCTTCATGTTCTTTTCGGTGCTGTAGATCATTGAATCCGCTTCGTTATGCACCTCCGCTTTTTCCCGTTCCCGCTTGTCTTCCTCGGCGTGGAGTTCAGCCTCCTTTACCATCCGGTCGATGTCGGAATCGGAAAGGCCGGAGGAACTTTCGATGCGGATCTTCTGTTCCTTGCCGGTGCCCAGATCTTTGGCGCTTACATGAACAATACCGTTGGCGTCTATGTCAAAGGTTACCTCGATTTGGGGAATCCCCCGGGGCGCCGGCGGTATGCCCACCAGATCAAAGCGGCCCAGGACACGGTTCTGGTTTGCCATTTCCCGTTCGCCCTGAAGGACCTGGATCGATACCGCGGTCTGGCCGTCGGCGGCGGTGGAAAAAATCTGGCTCTTCCGGGTGGGGATGGTAGTGTTCCGGGGGATAAGCCGGGTCATCACGCCGCCCAGGGTTTCAATCCCCAGGGAAAGGGGAGTAACATCCAGGAGCAGCACGTCCTTTACATCGCCGGAAAGGATGCTTCCCTGAATGGCGGCGCCGATGGCTACCGCTTCATCGGGGTTGACGCCCCGGTTCGGTTCTCTTTTGAACAGGTCCTTGACGATCTGCTGAACCGCGGGAATCCGGGTAGAGCCGCCCACGAGGATTATTTCGTGGATGTCGTCGGCGGTAAGCCCCGCATCGGCCAGCGCTTTTTTGCAGGGTTCCTTGGACCGCTCCAGCAGGTCCGCCACCATCTGCTCAAATTTTGCCCTGGTAAGGCTTTTTTGCAGATGCTTGGGCCCGCTTTGGTCGGCGGTAATAAAGGGCAGGTTGATTTCCGTGGTCTGCATGGCGGAGAGTTCTATCTTTGCTTTTTCCGCCGCTTCCCGCAGGCGCTGGAGGGCCATCCGGTCCTGGGCCAGGTCGATCCGCGTATCGTTCTTGAATTCGGTGATAAGCCATTCCTGAATGCGGCGGTCAAAATCATCGCCCCCCAGGTGGGTATCGCCGTTGGTGGACTTGACTTCAAAGACCCCTTCGCCCAGTTCGAGGATCGAAACATCAAAGGTACCGCCCCCCAGGTCGTAGACGGCGATCATCCGGTCCTGCTTCATTTCCTTGTTAAACCCGAAGGCCAGGGAAGCGGCGGTGGGTTCGTTGATGATCCGTTTTACTTCAAGGCCGGCGATCTTACCCGCGTCTTTGGTAGCCTGGCGCTGGGCATCGTTAAAGTAAGCCGGTACGGTGATTACCGCTTCGGTAACGGCTTCGCCCAGGTAATCCTCGGCGGTTTTTTTCATCTTCTGGAGCACAAAGGCGGAGATTTCCTGGGGCGAATATTTTTTACCCTCAATATCCACCCGCACATCATCGCCCTGTTCGGCAACCTTGTAGGGGACCAGCTTCATTTCGTTGCCCACCTCGGAATAACGGCGGCCCATGAAGCGCTTAATCGAATAGACGGTATTTTCCGGATTGGTGATCATCTGGTTTTTTGCCGGCTGGCCTACCACCCGTTCGCCCTTGCTGGTAAAACCCACGATGGACGGCGTGGTGCGGCCCCCTTCCGAATTCTGGATAACTACGGGTTCGCCCCCTTCCAGGACTGCTACGCAGGAATTGGTCGTTCCAAGGTCAATACCGATAATCTTTCCCATGATATATTCTCCTTTAATTATTGTAATATTGTAAGCTCTTATTTGCTTTCGGGCATAACAACCTTGACTTTTGCGGGCCGTATTACCCGGTCTTTCAGGATATATCCCTTGATAAAATCTTCCGCCACCACCGGTTCATCAATGCCGGCGGATTTTTCCATCATAATCGCCTCGTGGCGGTTGGGGTCGAAGGGCTCGCCGGCGGAATCGAAACGCTTAAGCCCCCATTTGTTTTCCATCTGGGAGACCAGGTTCTTTTCGATCATGGTGATCCCTTCGTACAGGCTATTGTAACCGGCGGCAATCTGTTCGCCGTCGCCGCCCGCCGCTTCCCGCTGGCTTTCCGCCGATTTAATCGCCCGTTCAAAATCATCGATGACCAAAATCAGATCCAGAAACAAGGTTTGGTTGGCGTAATCAATGGCGCTCTGCTTTTCCTGGTTCATCCGCTTGCGGTAGTTTTCAAAATCCGCGGCTTTCCGCAGGTACTGATCATTGGCTTCGGCAAGTTTCGCTTCCAGCCCGGCGATGCGATCTTCCGCGCTCGAAGGCCGGGTCTCGCCGGCCTCCTTCTCCGCCTGCGGAGCGCCCTCGTTTTCAGCCGTAGTTTCGGCATCCGCGGCTTTTTCGGACGGCTGCCCGCCGGCGGTTTCCGGGGATTGTTCCGCCTGTTCAGGGGCGGTATCCGGATCCCGGGCGTTCTTCACCCCTTCCTCCGCGTCTTTTACTGTGTTTTCCGTAATTGTTGTCTCTTCCTTTTTATGTTTTGACATGGCTGACAGTTCTTTACATAATTGAAAATAATCATTTCCATGGTCCAGGTCAAGCAAATTACCGTTAGAATTGAACTTTTTCTTAAGATTTCTTTCCAGCGGTGCGAGTATTTGCGCGTCCGGCAATTGCTTTCAGAAACAGCCCTCGTACTCCGCCGAAGCTTACGCGCCGCGGAGCAATTCCCGGGGCTTTGACCCCTGGGCGGGACCGACAACGCCCTGGTGTTCCATTTCTTCTACCAGCCGGGCGGCGCGGTTATAGCCTATCTTCAGGCGGCGCTGGATATAGCTGGCGCTGGCCTTTCCCTGCTGAAACACCACTTCCAGCGCCTTTTCATAAAGGGGATCGTTCCCTTCGGAAAAGAGGGAAGCGTTTGAATCCTCTTCTTCCTCGTCATAAAAAATTTCATCGTCGATGTATTCCGGCTCCCCCAGGGTTTTGACGTACTCCACCACCCGTTCTACCTCTTCCTCGGAGATAAACGCCCCCTGCATACGAATGGGGAAGGGATCCACCGCTCCGGCATAGAGCATGTCTCCCTTGCCCAGCAATTTTTCCGCCCCCACCATGTCAATAATGATCCGGCTGTCCATTTTGCTGGCCACCATAAAGGCAATACGGCTGGGAATGTTTGCCTTGATAAGACCGGTAATCACATCAATGGAAGGCCGCTGGGTTGCCAGTACCAGATGTATTCCCACGGCGCGGCTCATGGCGGCCAGCCGGGCGACGGTGGATTCCAGTTCCTTGCCGGTAGTTGCCATCAGGTCGGCAAATTCGTCTATGACCACCACGATGTAGGGCATGTGTTCCGCGGCGATGTTTCGCTCTTTGATCCGCTTATTGTAGCTTTTGATGTCCCGAACCCCCATGGAATCAAGGCAGGCGTAGCGGCGCTCCATCTCGTAGATGCAGTACTGCAAAGCCTGGAAGGCCCGCTTGGGTTCGGTGATTACCGGGGTCAGCAAATGCGGTATATCGTTGTACAGTTTAAGTTCCACTATCTTGGGGTCGATCAAAATAAGCCGGCATTTTGCGGGGGCAAGCTGGTAGAGGACCGAAAGGATCATCGCGTTAACACAGACCGATTTTCCCGAGCCGGTAGCTCCCGCAATCAGAAGATGGGGCATTTGGGTCAGATCCACGGTTACCGCTTCGCCGGTAATGCCTTTGCCCAGCACCACGGGAACTTCGCTTTTGTGGTGTTCCCTTTTATGGTTTAGTTCCCCTTCGATAATCTCCCTAAAGGAAACAATGTTCCGTTTTTTGTTGGGCACCTCGATACCCACAGCGTGCTTCCCCGGAATGGGAGCCACAATGCGGACGCTGGACGCCGCCAGGCGCAGGGCTATGTTATCCTGGAGGTTGACGATTTTTGAGAGCTTAACCCCCGGCGCCGGCAGGATTTCGAACATGGTGATTACCGGCCCTTTCCTGATTCCGGTTACTTCCGCCTGGATTCCGAATTCGCTTAACGTATCCTGCAGTATCCGGGCGGCCCGCTTGGTTTCTTCGTCCACAATCCAGTATTGACCGTCGGGGTATTGATTAAGAATTCCCTCCACGGGAACTACATACGTTCCCCTATGTTTTTTGTGGTTTTTTTTTACCATACCGGAAACAGCAGCCGGTTTTAATTCCGACGGCGGAAAATCTTCGATTGCGGCGGAGGGTTCTATAACGGAGAGTTCATCAGCCGCGTCAAAAGGATCGGTTTCAGGAAAGTCCGCGGCAGCTAAATCATCTTCCTGAACTTTATCCGCAAAAGCATCCGCGGCATCCTCCGTATCCACGGCAATATCGGCGCCGTATTCCACGGCATCCTCCGCCGTTCCGGTTTCAGGGGCTTCTTCTTTTTCCGAACCGGCAAAACGGGGTTCCAGATGTTCTATTTCATCTAACGCTTCCTGTATAAGCCAGGGGGCTTTGCGGCTTATCTTGCCTGTCTGCGTATAGGGACTAAAGAGCGACGCGTCAAGGACAAGGACCTTGTCTTTGGCCGGAACTTTCGGGGGTTCCGGGATTTGTCCGGCGAGACTTGCCTCGCCCGCGGGGCGCGGCGGCTCTTCTGCGCCTTCCCGGGTCTTTTCTTCTTCCAGCTTGCGGAACACCGCGGGACTTTCCGGCGGTTTCCATTCAGGCAGGATGAGCGGCTTTTCAGGGTTCCTCGTCTTTTTGATGACCGGTTCCGCATGGGGCGGTTCCGCGTGAGCCGGGTTTATATGAACCGGTTCGGCGGAGGGCAGTTCAATCTGCGGAGGAACGGGGTTTTCATGCCTGCCGAAAAAGAGCGAGTGAAAGATCAGCAGGCCCAGACATTCCAGGATGGCGGCGGTGATCACCGCGATACTTAACCCGCTTTGTCCCAGCAAATCAAGAAGCTCAAATTCCCCGCGGAGGGTTTCAAAATCGCGGATAAAAGAAAAGCCCAGGGCCAGGGTCAGGAAGGGAATAATCGTGGATGAAAGCAGAAAAATTCTTCCCGGCCTGAAGACGGGATCAATAAGAATCCAGGCCGCCCAGAAAAGGTAAACCGGAATAATAAACGCAAACATCCCGTAGGCCCCGGCCAGCAGGCTGCCGGGACCGGCGTTGATGAAGGTCCACAGGAACAGGGACGCGCCGGTGGAAAGGAAAAGCAGAATCCCCCCAAGGATGCAGGTAAAGGCCCCCAAAATGGAAACCGCGCGTATTTTGAAGTCAGGCTTGTACAAAAATTCCGGATTGCTGGACACAATTCCCCCTCCGCTTCCGCTGTTACTACAGTATCGGTATTTTCCGAAACAGATTTAGCGGAGTCGGAACAAAAGCCGGTTTATGGACCGGCGGCTTAGTTAAAAATATTCGACACCACTTCGTGCATGGACATGCCGTAGTACAGGTAGCCATAGGCCGCCGCCGCCGCCATGACCCGCTTGCCGTAGTTCCGGGTTTCCGTGATGCCGATGGTTTCGACAAACAAATCTTCCGGCAGGGACGGGGCGGCCCGGCGGAGCCGGCGAATCCTGGCAGGGCCGCCGTTATAGGCCAGCAAAGCCAGCATGGGGCTTCCCAGGCTGTCGGTGAGGTCTTTCAGGTACACCGCCCCCATCCGGACGTTGATTTCCGGGTCCGTCAGGTCGATGCCGCCGTCCCCGGCAAGATCCGGGCCGCCCCGCTTTTTGATGACCTCGGCCACTTCTTTGGCGGTGGCGGGCATAATCTGGGCCAGTCCCATGGCTCCCGCGTGGGAGGCAATGTCCGGAATAAAGGCGCTTTCGGTACGGATAAGGCCAAAGAACATCTGGGGATGCAGGCCGTTGTCCCGGGCATATTTTTCGATAAGCTGGGAAAAGGGCTTGGGATAGTACAGTTCCAGATCCTCGGTTTCCATCACATAGCCGTTCCGGCGCATGTAGAGCCCCACTATCTGGATCGATTCCAGATAACGGCCGGCTCCGGCAAAGGTTCCCGCCAGGGTCCGCATTTCGTACTTTGTATACCGGTCCATGTTTTCCCGCAGGTATTTCATGGCATAGGAACCCGCGCCAAGGTCAAAAAATTTAACGTAGAATTCCAGTTCCGCGCCGTTGGGAAACTGTGCCGCGGCATTGCCGCCGCGGCCGGTTCCGGCGTTTTCCGCCGCGGGGGTTACGGTTTTACCCAGGTACGAAGCGGCCAGAGCCCGGTAATAAAAAGAGGCGTTTCCCTCTTCATAGGCAACGGTAAAATAGGCGGCGGCATTCATACCCCGGCCGGAAACATACCCCAAAGAAACGGCCCTGCCCATAAGATAGGCGTATCTGGCTACCGTAGCCCCGTCTTTACTGTTCCGGATGGCGGTAAACACATCCGCCAAATCGTTCCATTTTTTTTCCGCCAGCAGATAGGTGGAAAGCCTGTCCAGGATGTCGTAAAATTCATCATCCTGGTTCCAGCGGGACGCATAGGTTTTAACCAGAGCCGGGACGGTTTCGGGTTTTTCCGTCATGGCGGAACTAAGGATATACCAGATGCACGCGTCTTCCTGGACCGCATCGGGCGCGATGGCCAGGGCCCTGGTAAAGAAATCCGCCGCTTCCCCGTGCTTGCCCTGCTGCCGCCTGATTCGTCCGGCATAGAACAAAAGGGTATACCGGATCGTTTTTTGTTCCGCCGGATCAAGCTGTACGGGACTGTTTCTGCCTGTCCGGAGGGCGCTTTCCCAGCCGGTAAAGAGCGAGAACCCCGTTTCCCGTTTGGAAGGAACCGCCGTATAGGCGCGGCCCAGATCGCTTAAAAGGGCAGGATACCGGAAAAACAGCGCGCCCTGGGAAGTACGGATACTGTCAAAGTGGACCAGGGCTTCCGTATAGGCGCCGCCCGAAACCGCAAGCCTTCCCGCGGCTGCGGTTCTGTCCGCGGAAGAAAAGGCATATTCCCCGCTTGAAAGAATTTCTTCATAGGCCCTGCGGTACGCCGGACCGGGGGGGGAGTCCAGGAAAAAGGGCTCTACTTCCCGGGAGGGAAGCATGCCCGGCCTGCGTTGCATGACCTCCGCCAGGAAAAGCAGGGCCCTGTTCCAGGCCGCCGTGTCTCCGTTTTCCCCCGGGTCAGCGGCCCGGAACTGGGCCGCCGCTTCACCATAACGGCCCAGCACATATAGGGCCGTTCCGTGGAGGACAGCCAGTTCCGTTTCCGCGGCGGATTTGTTTTTTTGCAGCACCCGCAGGATCCGTTCCGCCTGATCGGTATCCTTTAATTCGGCCAGGGCGGGAATGAGTTTGCGGGCCGCTTCTTTTTTTACCTTAACGATGGGACTGGTTAACGCCGCTTCAAAAAGCCGGGCCGAACGCAGCCTGTCTCCGGCGGCTTCGGTCAGCAGCCCCGCGTAAAAGGGCGCGGAAGGATCCAGCCGGGACAGTTCGGGCATACGGGAAACTTCGGCTCCCAGGATAAAGCCGATGTCCCCCTTTTTAAGCCTCTGCGCAGCTTCCCCGGGGGAAATTTCCAGAACCGCGCTGGCCCCGCAGGAACTTAATGCCAGAATCAAAAAGAAGAGTACCAGGAAAACTTTGGAAACCGGCTTTTTAATCCCCGGGGAGGATGGTGAGTTCTGTGCCACCAACGATAAGATTCGGATTAGATATTTTATTTGACCGGACAATAACAGGATACAAACGAGGGTTACGATAAAAGGCCTCCGAAATATCCCAGAGTGTATCGCCCCAGCGAACTGTGTAGACGATTCCTTCGGGAGGGATGGTTGCGGGCATATTGAACGAATATACCGGAGCGGAAGGGCGGTTTCTGTTTACCGCGGCCGGGGACGGTTTTGGCGGTGTTTTGATAACTTCCGGCCGTACCGGCACAGGAGGGGGTCTGGCCGGCTCCGGCTGTTCGGAAACTACCGCCGGCCGTTCAGGCACTGCCGCCGGCCCTTCGGCGACTTCCGGCTGACCGGACATTTCCGGCCGGGCCGCGGGGCGTACCGGCCCTTCGGAGCTTGCCGCGGCGGTCAGGGACTGCCTGAACTCCGCGCCCCCTTCGGTCCGGAACAGGTAAAACCAGAGGCCAAGACAAAGTAAAACCAGCGCCAGGCCGACAATAAGCAGCGCCACCCAAGGAAAAGGCCGCTCCTTTTCTTCGTCGGTGATCTTCTGATAGCTGTGTTCGCCATCCATTTCAAAATCCGGGTACTCGTTTTTGTCGTCCTCAAAGGATTTAAGGGAAACGCTCAGGTGATGCTCATTGGAGGGGTTCCCCAGATCCACCGCGTCGGCGGAAATAGCGCCGTCTTTGGTGGAAGTAAGGGTCATTTCTATGGAGGGTTCCCCTTTGGATTGGGAGGAGATATTTTCCACCACAATACTTCCAATATACAGAGCATCGGCCATGGATTTTGAATAGCTCTTGTACAAATCGATCTGGACGCTCTTTTGATTGTCGTGAACCGTGGTTAGCACCAGACGTTTTTTAGCCGCTTGGTTCTCTTCCAGGATGGAATAGAAATCTCCATTGGCTTGCTTTATGCCGATAGACGATGCCATTGGTTCTGCTCCTTACAAACACTTTATTATCGGTAGGTTTTATATATTATAAACTGTAATCGCCGGAAAAGGCGTTTGTCAACGGCAAAAACAGCCCTGTTTGCGGACAAACACCGAAAAGAACGCTATTCTTGTGGTATGCTTATCGCCATTGCACAAATTAACTCCACCATCGGCGACTTTGCGGGAAACCGGGAAAAAATCGCCGCCTTTGCCCGGCGGGCCGCCGGCGCGGGCGCGGAGATGGTTCTGTTCCCCGAGCTGGCCCTCTGCGGCTATCCTCCGATGGACCTTCTGGATCAGGATCGTTTTGTGGAACTTAATATCCGGTCCCTGCGCCTGCTTCAGCGGGAGCTTCCTCCGGGCATCGCCTGCGGTACGGGATATGTGAACCGGAACATCAGCCAGAACGGCAAGGCCCTGGTCAACGCCTACGGAATAATCCTTGACGGAGCGCTGGTTTTTGAGCAGATCAAGACCCTGCTTCCTACCTACGATGTGTTTGATGAAGCCCGAAATTTTGAGCCCGCCTCGGAGTGGCCGGTCTTTGAATGGAAGGGGGAGCGCGTCGGCATAGCAATCTGTGAGGATGTGTGGCGGGAAACGGAAACCCCCGGTACCAGATATGTCCGGGATCCGGTCCGCTGCCTGATGGACCGGGGGTTGAGCCTTTTATGCGTACCCTCGGCGTCGCCCTACTATGCGGGGAAACTCCGGGTACGGCTCCGGCTGGCGGAACGCTTAAGCCGCCGGGGCGGCGTTCCCCTGGTTTACATCAATGCCGTGGGCGCCAACGATTCGATCATTTTTGACGGCCGCTCGTTTATAGCCCTGCCTTCCGGGGAAAACGCCGTACTGCAGGCGCTTCCCGCCGGATCCGGCGGTACCGGCGTGTCCGGCATCACGGCAAAAGCCTTTGAGGAAGAGATAGTCCTCTGGGATTCGGCCGCGGGAAAAAGCGTGGTTTCCGGGGACCGCGCCGCCGCGATTGGCCCGGAGGATGAAGCCGATCCTTACGGCGTGGGCCTGTCCGCGGCTGAACTGGATACCCTGGAAGACGCCCTTGTCCACGGTATCCGGGATTACATGATCAAGTGCGGATTCAAGCGGGCCCATCTGGGATTATCCGGAGGCATTGATTCCGCGCTGGTGGCGTACCTGGCGGTCAAGGCAGCGGGGAAAAACCACGTAGCCTGTTTCAGTATGCCCAGCCGCTTTTCTTCCCAGGGTTCCAAAGATGACGCGGAGGCGCTGGCGGCGAACCTGGGCTGCCGTTACGAGGTTCTCCCCATCGAAGAGGTGTTTACCGCATACGGTAAAACCCTGGAAGGGATATTTGAAAACCGGCCCTTTGACATTGCCGAAGAAAATCTTCAGGCCCGGATCCGGGGAACCCTGTTGATGGGCTTTTCCAACAAGTTCGCTTCCATGCTTCTGACCACGGGAAACAAGAGCGAGCTTGCCATGGGGTACTGTACCCTTTACGGGGATACCAACGGCGCTCTGGGACCTATCGGGGATCTTTTCAAAACCGAGGTGTTTGCCCTGTGCCGCCGGATCAATGACCGGGAAAAAGCGGCGGGCCGGAAGCCGGTGATCCTCCCGGCGATCATCACCAAGCCGCCGTCGGCGGAACTGCGGCCCGACCAGAAGGATCAGGACAGCCTTCCGCCCTACGAAGAACTGGACGAAATCCTGAAAGCCTATCTCTTTAAGAACTATTCCGCCGATGAAATCGCCGCGGACATGAGTCCGCCGGGATCACGGGTTTCCGGCGGTCCGGGGCAGATACGGGCCCTGGCGGAAAAAGTTATCAGTACCGTAGCCCGGGCGGAATTCAAACGCCGCCAGGCCCCGCCGGTTTTAAAGGTTTCTCCCAGGGCATTCGGTATGGGCCGGCGCATGCCTATCGCCCGGTACGTTTATGAAGTATAGAATCGGGCGGTTTCGGTAATTATTCCGGTCTGTTCCGCATATCAATCTTTTCTAACAGCACCTACCAACTGTGAAATCACCGGTAAAGCATGGGACGTGTCCTTTTGCTTGGTACGCCATAAAAACACCCCGCAAATGGTAGCCTTTTGCGGGGTATAAAACTTTGAGTACGGCCTTTGACTATTGAATGGTTACGGCGTAAAGGTTACGGCGCTGTAATCAAACACAATCGTAGCAATGTCCCCGGTTTTGTCTTTGGCAATATCGCCATTGAAACTTGTCCAGCTTGTTACTTCAAGTTTGCTGGTCTTTGGTGAGGCGCCGTCCCAGATTAAAATTAGCAGGCTATCATTTGCCGGGATTAAACCTGCCTCATATGCTTTCCACCTAACCGGCAGCTGTGACGGGTTTGACGGAATCCACATATTGGCGCCCCAATGGTAAGCAACTGTTGGAGCCGACGACAACAGACCTTGATGACCATCCTCTTCAACCCAATCCGTACAATACCGGAGAGCCTGGCTTTCACTTCGTATGGCGAGTATTTTGGCTACGTTTGCAGTGGTAAATACGCCATTGAAATCGACCGATACCGCCGCAAACTTACCTGAAATATTCCCCTTTTTATTCCAATTGTTAGTCCATGCGGTTTGACTCGTGTCGGCGGCAGCCACCGTCCCGCTAATAGTCAGGTAGATTATGCCCGTCGTATCGCTTTTCTTGGCGGTAAGGGTTAAACCTGACTGCCCCGATGTAAGCGGATAATCAGCGTATACATCGGTAAAGGTCGCGACTAATTCATCGTCTGTCGTCCCATTCGAGCAGCCGGTAAAAATCAGGATGAATATCAGCAAAACGCCAAGTATTCCCGTCATGTTCAGTTTGCTTTTCATCATATTATCTCCTCTGTATAAATATAGATTTTTATATCATATTACATCGATATTGTCAATAGTCAGTATACTCCTATTATCGGATTGGACTTTAATCCAGTCATGAACAGACTGAAAGCCATCGTGGCAAGACGAGTAGATAACGAAGAACAGGCGTTACGTGATATTCTGAGCGGAAACGTCAAGAAATACCGGAACCGCAGGGCATGGTCCCAATTCACCCTGGCGGCTAAAATCGATATGTCCACCAATTTTTTGGCTGACCTTGAGGCGGGGCATACCTGGGTATCCGCCTTGACCCTTATCAAACTGGCGAAAGCTTTTGAAATTGAGGTGTACGAACTCCTGAAACCGGATGCAGAAACCTCCGATACCTCCAAAGAGAAAAAGAAGGACGTTTCCAGGGCTTTACTGGAGCGGTTTTCGGCAGATTTGGCGGTCGTTTTGAAGGATTCCGTGGAAAAAGCGGTCGAGCATGTCAGAAAAGAGTATAAAAAGTAGGGCCGTTGGTTTACTTTCTTTGGAACAGGTTACTAAGATGCTATGATTTGAATTATCGGGAGCAAGTGGTATTCTGGTCTGACGGGGCCAGAGAGCCGGTGGCAGGTTGGTTTTCGACGTGAGGAAATCCGGGAATCCCGGAGGAACCTCGGCACGAAGATTAATTCAAACCTTTCTTATGCTGCGCAAGCAGCTTCCCTGCCGTAAAACAAGATGCGGCTGCCTGTCACACAGGCAGACCGCGAATAGGAGTACGGTGTACCACACCCGATAATAGCTCCTGGTCCTTATTTTATCGTAAGGAGCGGAACAATGAAAAGCGGGACACGGCGGTATATGGGGATCGACCTGGGGAAGCGGACCTATACGATGGCGGTGATAGGGAAGACGGGGAAGGTAAGCCTCAGCAACGGGAGGACGGACAGCGAGGGACGGGCGGCGTTGTACGGGAAACTGGAGAAGGGGGACAAGGTCGCGCTGGAAGCGGGGAACCTGGCGTTCATGATGGCGAAGGAAATCATAGAGCAGGTAGGGTGCGAAGTGGTGGTCCTGAACGCGGGAAAACTGGCGTTGATCTACGGGTCGATGAAAAAGACGGACAAAGAGGACGCGCTGAAATTGGCACGGATAGGGGAGCAGTTTCGGGCAGAGCAGCTACCGGTGGTACCGTTACCGAGAGAGCAGGAGATGAGGCGGCGGAAGCTCATACAAAGCCACAAACGGGCAGTGAAGATGCGGGTTCAGATGATCAACCTGGTGCATGGGCTATTTGTGCATCAGGGGATAACCACGGTGAGCAAGAAGGAGCTTTCGGAAAAGGGAAGCCGGGAAACCGCGGTGAGGATGCTGAGGGGGCAGGAGCGGGAAGAGGCGGACTGGGCGCTTAAAGCGATAGATCTGGCCGAGGGACGGATAGCCCGGCTGGACGAACAGACGGCGGAAGAGCGGACGGGGGACCAGGAGATAGAGCGGCTGCAAGGGGTACCGGGGATAGGGCCGGTGGTATCACTGGCATACGCGGCATACGTGGGGGATGGGAGCCGGTTTGAGAATGCGGC
>JAISBN010000121.1 GCA_031266175.1 Treponema sp.
GTTGTCCCAACAATTACCCTTCCGGCTCATGCTCTGCCTCACCGCAGGGCAGTACGCATACAAGGTTTCACGGAAGGAGCGGGCGCAATACGGTACCCCGCGGTCGGAATGAAATAACAGGCCGGTTTGTACCCGCCGGTTCTTGAACGCCATGTCCAGCGCAGGGATAGTCGTATGGCAGGTCTCCATATCGGCGCTCTATGCCCACAATCACCTTCCGGTCGAACAGATCCAACACCACCGTCAGGTACACCCAACCGCCCCGGGTACGCAGATAGGTAATGGCGTACCTTTGGTACGATGATACCCGTTTCTCTCCGCCCTGCCCGGCATGAAACTCCCGGTTCAGCAGGTTTTCACAGACCGTGAGTCCGTGGTTCGAGTTGGTCGTGGGAATGAACTTCCGTCTCTGACGAGCGTTCAGGCCCTGTTCCCGCATCAGTCGGGCCACTTTCTTCCGGCTTACCCGTTTGCCGTACACCCGGCGTAATTCCTCCCTCACCCGCTGGCTCCCATACCGGCGGTGATGCGTGCTCTGTATCTCCCGGATGAGATATACCAGTTCCGCATCGGCAATACGCCGCCGTTCAGCTACCGTGCCCGCCGGTAATAGGCGCCGCAACTGACCCCGAAAAGCGCGGCTATCTTCCCGATGGTGTACCGTCCACGGTTCTCCTTCATGAACCGGTACACCATCAGCGGGGTTCCCCTTGGGCGAAGATGACCGCCGCTTTTTTTAGGATTTCGAGTGAAGCGGAGCTTCACACGGCCTTCCGCAGCGCCTTGTTTTCTTTCCGCAGGCGGGTCAGTTCCTCATCCCGCGGCCGTCCGTGTCCGGGAAACGCCGGCAGCCTCGTACCGGCTGATTCCCGTGCCCGCTGTATCCACCGGTACAACACATTTTCGTTGATACCCAAATCCGCCGCAGCATGGCTTACCGGTTTCTCATGCTTTTCGGCCGGCGCTACTGCCCCGGCTTTGAACTCCGTGGTGTATACCCGCCGTTCAGTATTTTTCTTTCCCGTCTCTTTCTCTCCGTCTGGTATATTTCCCGCTTATCTTTGTGTCTACCAATTGGGGTAAAGTCCACCCCGGCGGAACACCAGGCCCTCGCCCGGGTCTATCGTTCCCTGTGTCCCCTCTTGAACTATTTCCTGCCCACGGTCAAACTCATTGACAAGCAGCGGGTGGGCGCAAAGGTACGAAAAATCTACGACAAGCCGATGAGCCCGTACCAGCGGCTGATGGCTTGTCCGGATCTTTCCGGGGAGGCCAGGGCGGAACTGCGGCGGCGGTACCAACGCTATAATCCGGTTCTCCTCCGGCAGGGGGTACACCGGGCGGTTGACGCCCTTATGGAACTGAACCACCGGAAGGATCTCATGCGGCAGCAACCCCTCGTCACTGCTGCCCGTGAGCACATCTAGCCAGGGTAAGATTTTTTATTATGAGGCATCCGGCCTTTCGGTAAGATTTTATTTTGAGGCATCACGGAATACGGGACACGGTAAAGCGCCACTTCCCGCGGGCCCCGCCTTGCCGGTACATTGACAACACTCCCCCCGTTTTTTACAATTTATACCGTTATGTTTGTTTCAATCGCCCTGGACCCCGGCGGGGAAGGCAGGGCCAAAGAGCTGGCGGAACTGCTTATTCAGTACGGCTTTGACAAGATTCAGCGGGGGCTCTGGGAATCCACGGCGGTATCCCCCGAAACCCTGGGCCGCCTGAAGCGGGATCTGGACCGGTCCACCGACGCCTTTGACCGGATACGGATCTTTCAGTTTCCCGTGGAAGGCACCCTGGTCCTGAGTACCCTGCGGGATAAAAAATGGCGCCGCCTGGTTGCCCGGGGCGGGGAGGTCCAGGCCGTTATGCCCCTCCAGACCGCGGCGCCGGTTCAGGTTATCCCGGTACGCCGGGGACCCGTGCGGACCATCCGCCGGGGCAGGTAGGAGGAAGTATGCTCTTGATAGAACTGGGAAGCCCCGTGGCGGAGCTTTCCGCAAAAATCCTTGACGCCTGGAGGCGTCTTTGAACAGCCCCAAAAGGGTCCGGACTTCCGGCCGGGACAAACCCTAAAGGAACGGATTGCGGAACTGGAAGCGGAAACCGGGAACCCGAATTTCTGGAACGACCCTTCCAAAGCGGAAAAGCTTATGGGAGAGCTTAAATCCCTTAAAAGCCGCTACGAGCCGTGGCAGAATCTAAAAAAGGACGTGGAGGACCTGGAAGCTTTGCTGGAACTGGCCAACGAAGCGAAGGACGAATCCCAGGGTCCGGAAATAGAAGAAACCCTTAAAAAAATTACCGGGCGCTTTGAAAAACAGAACCTGGTGGAACTTATGTCCGGGGAAGTGGACCGGAACGGCTGTTTTCTGACGATCCATTCCGGCGCCGGGGGAACCGAAGCCTGCGACTGGGCGGGGATGCTCTACCGCATGTACCTCCGCTGGGCGGAACGCCGGGGGTTCTCGCCGGAAGAGGTGGATATGCTGGAAGCGGAAGGGGGGATCAAATCCGCCACCTGCAAGATCGAAGGGGACTATGCCTACGGTTACCTGAAAGGCGAAAGCGGGGTCCACCGGCTGGTGCGGATTTCGCCCTTCGACGCCAACGCCCGGCGGCACACCTCCTTCGCGTCGGTCTACGCCTTCCCTATTCTGGACGATTCCATCGAAGTGGAGATCCGCAGTGAAGACCTGCGGGTGGACACCTACCGCTCCGGCGGCGCGGGGGGCCAGCATATCAATAAAACCGACAGCGCCGTCCGGTTTACCCACCTGCCCACGGGGATTGTAGTCGCCTGCCAGAGCGAACGGAGCCAGACCATGAACAGAGCCACCGCCATGAGCATGCTCAAAGCCCGGCTCTACGAATACTACCGGCAGGAAAAGGAAAAAGAAAACGAACGCTTTGCCCAGGAAAAAAAGGACATTTCCTGGGGCAACCAAATCCGCTCCTATGTATTCCAGCCCTATACCCTGGTCAAGGATTACCGGACTAAGGCCGAATCGGGTAACATCCAGGCGGTTATGGACGGGGATATTGATATGTTTATCGGTGAGTACCTCAAGTTTAGCTCTTAAGGGGGTGATGTGAATAACAGGCGGACCTGCGGCGTCACGGCAGTTTTGTTTCTCACCGCCCTTTCCCTCTTCGGCAGGGGAAAAACGGAAGAAGAACCGGCGATTCCCCTGAACGCCGAATACGTCCTCCTGATCACCGCCTTTGACGTTTCATCCCTGCCCCCTTCCCAGGCGGCTCTTGGGTCCATACTCCAGCGGGAACTGGTCCGGGACCTGGGGAGCATTACCTACCGCCAGCGAAGCAACGATGAACGGTTCCGGTATCAGGAACTGGCCTGGACCGCGGCGATGCACGAGAAGGCGGCAGAGCTCGCCGCCAAGCGGGAGGAACGGGACGCTCTCTTATATCAGGGGGTTCCCAACTGGAAATACAAAAAAGAACTAAAGCGGATCGAAAAGGAACTACAGACCCTGGAAGAGGAATATGCCAAAGTTGAAGCGGAAAAACCCGTTATCGACGCGCGGCCGATGTTTAAAATAAGCGAACTTAACTCGGGAACGGCGGAATCGACGGAAGCGGCCTTTCCCCCTCCGCCGGAACCGGGAGGGGAAGAGGCTTTTTTGCGGACCCACAATGCGGACGCCCTCCTTTCGGGAAGGCTCTCCCTGGTTTACGGCAGAATCTACGCGGAGTTCCGCCTCTTTGCCCGGGGAGCTTCGTTCCTCTACGAGGATTCCACGATTTTTTCTCCCGAGGATCTTATTGCCGCGGCGGATGAACTAAAGCTCCGCCTGATGGCCGCCCTGGCAAATACCGAACCGGTCCGGCTGACGCTGCGGGTTGAACCGGAAAACGCCCGGATCCGGGTAAACGGCAGGCCGGTGGAAAACGGCGCGGAACTGGAACTGGCCCCGGGGCCGGTAACCATTTCGGCCGGCGCCGACAACTATCACGGCATTGTCAGGGAAACGGAACTGACCGGCGGCGAAACGGTGGAATATACCATTGTCCTTGAACCGGAGGTCATGGAAGAGCTGGAACTGGTCCTTCCCGAAAACGCTTCGGTCTATATGGGGGCGCTGTATATCGGCGGAAGTACCGAAAAAAAGACGGAGGAAGCCGGAACCGAAGCGGAAGCGGCGACGCCGGAAACGGCGGCAGATGCCGGGGCGGAAACATCCGTGCCGGAAACGGCGGAAAATGCCGGGACGGAAACAGCGCCGTCAGCCGAAACCGCCGAAGCGTCCGCGCCGGGAACGCCGCCGGAAGCGTCCACCGCAGCTGCCGGGGCCGAAACATCCGTGCCGGAAACGGCGGCGCCGGAAGAAGCGGCGGCAGCTGCCGGTACGCTGGAAGAAGCGCCCGCGGCGGCGGTTTCAACGCCGGCGGGGGATGCCGCCGAACCGGATCCGCCGGGCGGGCTTGCGGACGAAGATTCCCCCCGGGAATCGATCATCCGGGAGTCGCCGGATGAGCCCGGCGTTTTTACCCTCTATGTTCCCGAAGGACAGTACCGGTATATCCGGGTGGATACCGAAGAGGGCCTCACGGGCGAGGCGATTGTCCTGGGAGCTCCCCGGGAAGACGGGGAGGTCCGCATCATTACCCTGGAACCGAGAAAGCTGCCGGGCCGGGACGACAAGCCGGTGGAAGTAAAGCGCAGGAAATTTTACGGCGCCTACGGACGTTTCTGGATAACCCTGCCCATAGCGTTTCTTCTTCACGGCGTCTTCCAGAGCTATAACAATTCCTACTACACGTCGGCAAGTCCGGACCTTTATGACAAGACCCTGAATTCCTATTATATCTCCATGGGCGCCTGGATAGTGGCGGGTGCTTTTTTTGCCGAATCCCTGATACGCATGGGGATATATATCCATTCGGCCAGCAAGGAATCGGTCCCCCTGTGGGAATGATTTTTCGCGGGATGATTTTTCCGTGGAACGCCCGGGGAAACCCGGCGGCGGATACCAGAATTTAATTAAGGATAAGGAGGAATGGTTTGAATTTTGCCGGCAGGCTTAGGGAATTTTTCGGATCCAGGAGCGCCCTTCCGGGGGATTTTTTCGACTCCCTGGGGGATCTTCTGGTGGAAGGGGATTTCGGTCCCGGCCCCGCGATGAAACTGGTAGATCGCCTGGAACAGCTTTCCAAAAAAGAAAAAATAACGGATCCTGCGGTACTTAAGGATCGTTTTACCGCCCTGCTGGCGGAAGAGCTGTTATCCGCCGATCCCGACGCTCTGGTTGAACAGGAACCTCCGCCCACCCTGACGGTGATCCTCCTTCTGGGGGTGAACGGTGTGGGCAAAACCACCACTGCGGCAAAGCTCGCCGCCAGATACCGGGACCGGGGGAAAAAGCCTATCCTGGCCGCGGCGGATACCTTCAGGGCCGGCGCGGTGGAGCAGCTTAAAATTCACGGGGAAAAACTTAAAATCCGGGTGGTGGCCCACCACCAGGGAGGGGATCCCGCGGCGGTGGTTTATGACGCGGCGGAAGCGGCCCTGGCGGGGGGGGGGCTTATCATTGCGGATACCGCGGGCCGGATACATACAAAATCGGCCCTGGTGGAGGAGCTTAAAAAAATCGACCGGGTGCTGCAGCAGAAACTGGAAAAACCCGGATTCTCCCTCCGGTGTATCAAATGGCTGGTCCTGGACGCGACCACGGGCCGCAACGCCCTGGTCCAGGCGGAAATATTCCACAGGGCGGTGGACCTGGACGGGGTGATCCTGACCAAATACGATTCCAGCGCCAGGGGGGGCGTTGTTTTTTCCCTGGCATCGGAACTGAAACTTCCCGCCATGTTCCTCTGCGACGGCGAAGGGTATCACCATATCAGGCCCTTTAATCCCGATGATTTTGCAAAACAGTTTGCCGGTTAAACTGCGGGCCTTCCTGCTCTGTTCGGCCCTGGGCTGTTTTATTTCCCCCGCGGCCGGAACCCAGGAATGGTACCGGTCCAATCCTTCGGGAATGGCCCTGGAACGGATTCCCTCCCGGATGGTGGCCCTGCACTACGAGTGGGCCCTTTCGGTGGACCGGCCGGAACAGCAGTCCCTGCCGCCGCTGCTGCGGCCCTATTACCAGCCCTCCTATACCCTGGAACAGCGGCTGCTCTACAACCGGGGAAAGCTGAAAAGGCGGCAGTGGATTTTCCGGAACAGCAGCGGCATAACCCAGGTCAACGCTTCCCTGCCCGCGGATCTTGCTTCCATCGGCAAAACCCCCGCTGCGGACAATGAGGGGGAAACCCCCCCGTTTATAGAACTGTTTGCCCCGGACCGGAGCCTCTCCGAAATACACCAGCACCTTCCCTCCGGCCTGTATACCACCAGCTTTGTCTACCGGGACGGACTGCTTGTCCGGCAGGCCGCCTTTCTGGACAGGAAGCCCCTGTGGACCGACGAATACCGCTATACCCGGTCCGCGACCCTCCGGGGAATGGACCGGGTGTACCATCCGGCGGGGCGTTCCGCGGAAGGACAGGCCAAAAACAGCCTGCCGCCGCCGGCTTCGGATCTGCGCAGCGCGCCGCCGGTACAAAATTTTATCGAGCCCGGAGCGCCCTACGACTACGGTATGATGAACGATGTGCTGCCCCTGCAGTTACTTCCCGCGGCCAGGGCGGCCTTTGATACCGACAGCCGCGGCAGGGTGCTCACCGAAACCAGGTACGACGAGGAGGAAAACGTTATCGCCGTGCTTACCAATGAATGGACCGGTGACCGGATCAAAACAATACACTGGACCGCGGGAAAGGATCAGGGCCGGATTGTATTTAGCTATTCCGGGGGGGATCGGATTGCCGAAGATGATTATAAAAACGGCGTCCTGGAACGGAAGGTCGTAAAACAGGGAGACGAAGAAATTGAGGAACTCTATATCGGGGGGAAGGTCATGCTCCGGACGGTGTGGAAGGACGGCAGAAAAGTATCCGAGGAGCGGTTACGGTAAATGGGCTGGATAGGTTTTATCGCGGGCCGGATTGTATGGCGGAGCCTTAAAAAACGGGGATCCCCGCCGCCGGTACTCTCCATCTTGGGCATCGCCGTAGGGGTCCTGGCCCTGACGGTGATCATTTCGGTGATGAACGGTTTCCAGCAGGGCTTTATCGAAAGTATCCTGGAAATTTCGTCCTACTACGTCCGGCTTACCCCCGCCCCGGAAGCTTCCGGGCCGGAGGCCTCCGCTTCGGAGGCCGGCGCCCTGATTGAAAAAATCAGGGCCCTGCCCTCCGTCCGTTCCGCGGTTCCCTTCCGGGAACTACAGGTACTGCTCCGGGGCGGTTACGGCCAGCAGGCCGCGCTTATCCGGGGCCTGCGCGGTACCGCGGTGGAGGAAGATCCGGGGATGGCGGGAAAGCTGGTCTTTGAGGAAGGATCCTTTGATCTGGAAGCGGAGGATTCCATCCTTCTGGGAACGGAACTCGCCGCCCGGCTCCGGCTGGAACTGGGGGACAGGGTGGAACTGATTTCCGTCGGCGGCAGCGGAGCCCTGGCGGACGGGGCGGAACTGCCCGAAGAATCCGTCTTTACCCTCCGGGGCATTTTCCGCTCCGGCTTTTATGAATACGATCTGGGCTGGGGCTTTATCAATTTTGACCAGGCCGGAAGACTGGAGGGAGAGGACTATGTTCTGGGGATCAAGCTGACCGACCGCTGGCAGGACAAAAAAGCCGCAGCGACCGTCGCGGCCCTGGTTCCCGCCGGTACGGAGATCAAGACCTGGCGGGATTTTAACCGGGCCTTTTTCGGTGCCCTGAGGACGGAAAAGCTTTTTATGTTTGTCCTGGTGGGGCTTATCTTTATCGTGGTGGGGCTTAACATCTACCAGGCCCAGCGCCGGGTGGTGCTGGAACGGCGGGAAGAAATCGGCCTCCTCCGGGCGGTGGGAGCGGGGGAAAAGGCGGTACGGCTGGTCTTTGTCTGGGACGGTTTTATCATCGGCCTTGCCGGCGCGGGGTCGGGGATGATTCTGGGCCTCCTTGTCAGTTACCATATCGCCGCCTTCTTTACCCTGCTGGAAAGCGCCGTTAACGGCGTCCTTTCCCTTTTTCAGCGGGGCGGGGACTTTGCCGTCTTTTCGCCCGCGGTATTTTATATCAAGGAAATAGAAGCCCGGGTAATCCCCCGGGAGGTACTGCTGATCTTCCTGTTCGGTTTATGTTCCGCCCTGGGAGCGGCATGGTTCGCGTCGGGCAGGGTCTCCCGCATCAGACCCGCGGAGGTTTTGCGTTATGAATGATGCCATCGTCCGGGTGGAAAATCTTGTTAAACAGTATGAATCCGGCGCGGAAACCCTGAATATCCTTAAGGGGCTCTCTTTTACCGTTCCCCGGGGCATGACCGCCGCGGTCCGGGGGAAGAGCGGCTGCGGGAAAAGCACCCTCCTTAATATCCTGGGAGGGCTGGACCGCAGCGACTCGGGGCTGGTAGAAGTGGGGGGGCTTGATATTTCTTCTCTGCCGGAAAAAGAGTTAACCGAATACCGCAGAAAAAGAGTGGGTTTTGTTTTCCAGTTCCATTACCTCCTGCGGGATTTTACCGCCCTGGAAAACGTCATGATCCCCGCCTATATCGGGGGGGTGAAAAAAAAGGACGCCCTGGAAAAGGCCCGCCTGCTTCTGAAGGATCTGGGGCTGGCGGACCGTTCCCACCATTATCCTTCCCAGCTTTCGGGGGGGGAACGGCAGCGGGTTGCCGTTGCCCGGTCCATGGTGAACGACCCGGAACTGGTCTTGGCGGATGAACCCACGGGAAACCTCGATCCCCAAAGCAGCATGACGGTGGCGGAACTGCTGTACAATACCGCGGAAGAACGGAAGACCAGCCTGGTGGTGGTTACCCACGACGACAAGGTAGCCGGACGGGCGCGGATTCAGTTTGAACTGGCGGAGGGAATTCTTCTTCATGGATAAAGGCGGCGCTTCATTTTTTATCGCCCTCCGGTATTTGTGGGGCCGGGCCAGGGAGGGAGGGCGTTATCTCCGGGGAGCCGCCGCGGGCATCGCCTTAAGCCTGGTGCCGATCATCGTAACCCTTATTGTCGCGGACGGCATGATCCGGGGCATTACGGATCGTTACCTGGAGCTGGGAACGGGGCATCTGGCGGTCTATGATTATATTGAAAACGGGGATTTCCCGGGGGAACTGCAGGAAGAGATCCGCTCCATAGAAGGGGTCCGGGGAGCCTGGCGGGAACGGCAGGGGCTGGGAATTATCCTGGGAACTTCGGGCCGGACCGGGGCGACCGTCCGGGCGGTGGAAAACGGCTTCTGGAAAGATCCGGGCAGCGCCGAATTTATGGAACTGATCGCGGGCAGCGCCGATCTTGAAACGGACCGGGAACTGCTTCTGGGCAGGGGGCTGGCGGAAACCCTGGGGGCCGGGCCCGGTTCCCGGGTCCGGCTTATGACCGTCCGGGCCGGAGACGAAGGGAGGAACCTTCCCAGGGTAACGCTTTTTACCGTCAAGGGCATTATTTCTTCCGGCTACCGGGAGCTGGACGCCCTGTGGTGCATCATGCGCTATGAAGCGGGGCTGGAACTGCTTTCCCCGGAACTGTACCGGTCTTTTCTGGTAGTTAAACTGGAGAACCCCTATTCGGCGGCGGAAAAGATCGCCGGAGAGGCGGCCATCCGTTCCGGCCCGGGTTTCGGCGTATATACCTGGAAAGAGCTGCAGCAGTCCCTGTACCGGTCCTTTGAATCCACCCGGCAGCTGCTCCTCTTTATCATGGCGCTTCTGGTACTGGTGGCGGCGGTGAACGTTTCCTCCGCCACCTCCATGCTGGTCATAGAACGGCAGCGGGACATCGCGGTCCTGAAAACCGGCGGCGCTTCGCCCCGGACCATCCGGAACATTTTTCTTCAGGGGGCCTTTCTTACCGGCCTGGCGGGGGCGGCCGCGGGAACGGCCCTGGGCTTATGCATCGGATTCTTTATCAACCCCATCATCCGGGGGCTGGAAAAGGCCTTAACCCTTGCCGCAAGCCCCTGGGGGGGGGAAGTAAAGATCCTCGACCCCGATTATTACCTGGAACGGATTCCCGTGATCATCGACTGGAAAACGGTGCTGCTCATCGGCCTCTTTACCCTGATCTGCTCCTGCCTTGCATCGTGGTTTCCCGCCGGGCGGGCGGGAAGGCTTAAACCCCTGGACATACTCAGGCGGGTGTAGCGTTTTCCCAATTCCCCGCCGGCGCCGTGCTCATCCTCGTCTCCTTGGGGTTGTTTTAATTACTCCGGTAACCGTTTGCATAGGTAATCGCGCAGGCTGTTCTGTATTGCGGGTGGGTTCCGTACCCCACCCCGGTCTGCGCGAAAGCCTTGTTCAGGATATTCACCCTGTGACCCCTGCCCGGAACGCCGTCGTCAATAAGAAGCTGGCAGACAATGGTTCTTCCCGTCGTTTCTCCGTAGGCGATATTTTCGCCCAGGGTCCACGAACCGCTGAATACGCCGTACCGTTTCATGCGTGATTCGGGGGTACTCCTGTCACTGCCGGTGTGTCCTGTTTGTCCGGTCCTGCTTTGATCCGTCACATGATCCTTCGCGGCAAGAGAAAGGCCCCGTTCCGGCGTTAATATACCCGCGCCGGCCGCCCTGCTTAATGCGGTAATACAGCCGGTAAGCGCCGATTCCCCTTCCTCGGTTACCACGGTAATCTGCCCCGGGGGGGAGTAATTTTTCCCCCGGTAATACCTTAGCAGGGGCCGGATATATACTTCCCCGTACTTTTTGGGATCGGTCCGTACTTTATTCATTTCCAGGACGATATCTTTTTCCAGGGCCGTTAGATAATCAGCCTCCGCCGCCGTATCAAGAGCCGCGATATCCCAGTTCGCGGCGTCAGGGTCCGCCCTCCCGGCTGGCTGGCCGTATCCCCCCGGCACCGTAATTATCGTGGGCCCGATAAGCGCCGGGGCGGGAGCGGCCGGAGCATCCGGCCATTGCGCCGTAACGGCGGATACAAAAACAAACACCAGGACAAAACTAATCACCCCAAAACCTTTCTTTGCCATGTACCCCTCCTGGTCACGTTGTGTTTTTTAGGTTGAATCCCGCAATGCCGCCTAAGGTCCCGGCTGTTTGGAAGTTGCCTGCGCAACAATCAGAAAGTTTCAGCCGCCCGGATAAGCAAATGCGCAACGGAGGCGCGCGCCATTATTTCTTTCGATAAACAGTTCCGTCCATGATCATAGTTTTTCCATCGGGTGAAAGATAAAACATCTCACTATCCGTGCTCCTCCCATCTGAATAAATAAAGGCCATTATACCACCCAAAGATATTCCGTATGTAAAAGTCCTGGCTTCCTCCTCTTCCGATTCTTCTGCTCTGGATACCGCCCTGGATCCTGATCCATCAGCGTTAAACACGAATGTAATGGTACTGGTACTATCATAATCCGGTATACCTACCCAAGTACCTGCTATCCGTTGATCACTGTTTGACGACTGTGCGGAACAAGAAAAAAAAGAAAAAACCAACAGAACTCCAAGAACCAAAACCAATTTGTTTTTCATTTTCAAAACCGTCCTTTCAAAAAGTTTCATAGAGCATAAACCCGTGTTTAATACTATCGGCAAATTTATTTTCTGTCAACGGAATAGTTTTACCCCGCCTGTCCGAGCTCCGCGGAACTCCGATCCCGCAATGACGCCTAACGTCTTACATCTCCACATCCTGTCCGCTCAAGGCGGACGGGTAAAACCTAACGGTTTTACCCGTTGTTTCAATTCCATGCTTTTGTCCGTGTTGGTCCGTGAGGGTCCGTGGTTAAATTCTTACATCATAGGAGCGGTTTTGTCCGTTCTGTCCGCGAGGGCCCGGTCCCGGCAGCCGGTCCCGGCAGCCGGTTCCGGCAGTTCAGTCCCGGTAATTGATGATCTCCTGTTCCACCCCGCGGCCCGTCGCTTCAATCCGTCCAATGAGTCCCGCGAGGCCGGGGGACACCGCCGTGTCCTCCCGGATTTTTTCCATTTGGCGGAGCACGGTTTTTGGCAGGAACCGCGACCAGGGAAGGTACCGGTCAAAGACGGCGGCGTCCATGCGGAAAGGAAGGACCGGCCGTTGGGCGATGTCCATGACATTCTGCAAAATAAGGATGCCGTCGGGGTCCAGATCCCCGGCATGGTAAAAACAAAATCCCGATGCGGAGAGAACCCTGATAAGGGCCGCCGCGGCCCGGTTGGGGTATCCGCCGGTATAGAGAAAACAGCTGTACCGGGAAAGGCTGCCGCCGGTCCCGTACTTTTGGGGACTTCCCAGGGCATAAAACGTTTCCTTGTTTTCTATGGTTAAGACCGCGGGGGGCGCGGGCTTTTCCCCGGAATCCCGGTTGCCCGCCGGCAAAGATTCCCCCAGGGGCCGGACCGAGGCAAGCGCTTCCGCGCTTTCCAGGGGAAAGCCCAGAATCAAACCGGCGGCGTTTACCAGCGGTTCAGCCCCGCTCCGGTACTCACCCACGATCCGGCCGGAAATCATCGTTTCGGGATAGGACCGTTCCAGAAAGGAAAAATCCGGCGGGGAATTTTTCTCCGTTTCGTTTGAAGGGCCCGATTCCGTCATGGACTTTTGCGCCTCCGCCAGGACGGGGGCAAAAAGTTCCAGAAGGTTTTCCAGGTACTTTGAATCCCGGTAGAGCAGAATAGACAAGGCCCTGGTGGTTATCTTTTCCAGCTCTTCGGGCCGGAACAAAAATTCCAGAAGCCGGACAAAATCGGAAACCTTCTGTAGACCCAGCCCCCGGCCTACTTTCCGGGAATCGAAGCGGCGGGAAAACCGGTCCAGAAAGTTCAGGGCCTTTTCCGCCTCCGCCGTCCGTTCCCGGGGAAAGCGCCGCCGCAGTTCCGCGGCCTTCTCCGCAAGCAGGGCCCGGACCTCTTCCGCCTCGGTCCTGGGATAGCGGCGGTCCGTCTCTTCGAAGAGTTTTTCAAAATCGCCGCAGGCCAGGGTTTTAAGCCGTTCACCCCTTCCGCGCCTTTCCCAGACAAGGTTCACCAGCCCCTTCTTTTCCAGGGCCTCCGCCGCCTCAAGGTAGGATTCTTTTTCATCCGCGGGGGCGGCGTTGAAGCCGGGAAAGATCGAAACGGAACGGAGCCGGATGGCGTTCCGCTCCTCCGCTTCTCCCAAAGGGGCGGAGGCAAAATAACGATCCGTAAAGGCCTCGATAATTTTCCGTTCCCAGTTCATTCCGGAATATCCAGGGTATCGATACGGCAGTCGCGGACTTTGACGGCGCTGCCGAAACGGCTTATGACGTTGATCCGGTCCATGTGGGGACCGATGGCTTCTATTTTTTCCGGCGGCACCGAGGTGATAATCTGGAGGTTCAGGTCCCGGTAAAACGAAAGGATCTTGTCTATCCGTTCATCGTCCATACGGTTAAAGGCTTCGTCAAAGATCACCAGCCGGACGGTTTCTTCGGGACGGGCTTTATAAAAACGGTAGAAACTGGCGGCGATGGCCACATAGTAGGGAGTCTGGGATTCGCCCCCGGACTTTTCCTTAAGGACCCGGGAAAGGGAAAACACCGCGGGATTACCCGCTTCGTCCAGGGTGTCG
Source organism: Treponema sp. (assembly GCA_031266175.1). Taxonomy (GTDB): domain Bacteria; phylum Spirochaetota; class Spirochaetia; order Treponematales; family Breznakiellaceae; genus JAISBN01. The sequence goes on from JAISBN010000121.1 coordinate 13,601, forward strand.
GTCTCCTTGATCCGGATGTCGTAATGAAAATAGGTCCGGTAATCGCAGATGTCCCGCAGTTCTCTGGAATCCAGGGGTGAATTGAGGATGCGGTCAAACAGATCCTGCATGGCCTTCCGCTCCCCCGGATCGGCCAGCTGGGAAAAGAGTCCATCGTCCAGGGAAGGAATTTTTGCCGCCTGGCGGATCACTTCAATCTGGCCCTTCCGCTCGTTTAATTCTTCCAGGTGGAACCAGTACTGATCCCTGCCAAAGTGCAGGGTCCGGAGGATTTCGTTGATCTCCTTAAAGCTTTCTTTGGCTTCTTCAATATGCTCGTTCAGGCGGGAAACAAAATGTTCCTTGAATTCCTTTTCCGCGTCGGCGTATGCCCGGGCGATCTTTTCCCGGTATTCGGGAAGCTCCGACGTTTCAAGCCGTTTAAGCAGGGTCTCCGCTTCGGTGTTTTCCCCGGGGTCCATGCCCAAAAGGTAATGGAAATCCTGTTCATACGCGGCGACCAGCTTGTGGTATTCCTTTTTCAAAGATTCGGTCCGGGTCTTAAAACCTTTCAGGGTTGATTCATAGGTGTCGCTTAATTCCGCGGCACTGGAGGCGGCGAGCTTTTCCTCCGCGTAGGCCTCGCAGGCGGCAATCATCAGGGGATGATCGGCGCCGAATTTTTTTACCGTCTCCTCCTTTTCTTCCTGCCCGAGGGTATGGGTTTCCAGGGCGCTGTCGTAAGTTTTTGCCTGGGTAGTGAGCGATCCAAAATCCGTCCGCAGCTGGTCGTTGTCGTTTTTTAGCAGCGAAAGCTGTTTTTCCAGCTCCCCCCGTTTTGCCTCCAGCTCCCGGAAGGATTGGGTGTCCACCGCCGCCAGCTCTTCCCCGGAGCGGAGCAAATCCTCCTTCAGGGAAACGGCGGCGGCAAGGGCGGGAAAGAGGCTTTCGAGTTTCGGAAGATGCCGGATAACCCGGCGGCAGCAGTCTTCCCGGGCCGCCGCTTCCCGCTCGGCCCTTTCCGCTTCGCCGAGTTCGGCTTCCGTCCGGGCCGCCGCGGCGGAAAGAAATTTCCGCCGTTCCTCCAGCGCGGAACGGCCCAGGTAATGGCGGCGGTATACCTCTTCCCTGATGCGGGAAGCGGTATGGCTTGAGTAGGTCATACATTCCCTGGTTACCGCGGACTCGTACTGCTTAAGGGTTCCGATGTCCGCCCGCATCACCTTACCCAGGGTATAGTTGACGTAGGTCCGGGCATAGCCCCCGGCCTTGACCAGTTCAGCGAGGCTTCCCTGTTTTACCTGGGCGCCCCGCATCTTTTCTATGTTGGGAATAAAAGCCCCCGCGACGGACCGGGGAAGGCCGTCGTACACTTCCAGGGCTTTCTGAAAATCCGCGGGAGCCACCAGAACCGCAAAGCGCCGGGTATTAAGCCAGCCTTCCACAGCATCCACCCAGGAGGGATCGGTGATTTCCGCCGCCTCCGCCAGAAAGAACGCCTCGACACCGGCCTTTTCCAGGGCGGAACGCAGTTCCCGGGGAGCGTCGGGATACCGGAGTATGCCCCGTTCCAGATCCGCCAGTTCCAGCCGTATGTCCCGCAGGGTTTCGGCGGCCGCTTCCTTCCGTTTTCCCGCGGCGTATCCTGAGTCCCGGTATTGTTTTGCTTCCCCCTCCAGGGCTTCGCTTTCATCTTCAAACCGTTCCGAAAGTTTCCGGCCCAGCAGGGCCTCGCACTGGGACTTAAGGACCGCGTAACTGCCGGCCCTTTCTTCCTCTTCCGCAAGATCGCGCTCTATCCGCCTGATCCGCCGGAGGATCTCTTCATAGAGCCGGTGGGCATCGTTAGCCGCAAGACTCATATCCACCGCCCGGAGTTCCTGCTCAACGTCCAGGCGCTTTTGATTAACAGAGGCAATTTCCCGGTTTATAAAATCAAGTTTATTCCGGGTATCCGCCAGGTTCCGGGCGGCCCGGTCCTTTTCCTGTTTTTCCTTTTCCAGCTCTATCGTCAGTTTCAGGAATTCCTGTTTCAGGATAAGGCCGTCATAGTTGCGCCATTCCGCGGCCTTGGCGCAGATTTTCCGCAGGAAGGTGATTTTTAAAACGGCCCCTTTGGCCTGGCGGTCCGCTTCCTTGTAATTTTCCAGGTTCTGCTTCATGTCCTGGATGGAAACAGGGTTCTCCTCAAGGATATAATCGCAGACAAACTGATCGATGGAATCCAGGGGCTTAAAGCCGATGGACCGGGTCAGGGCATCCAGATAGGGATTAACCTCCTGCTGCCGCTTGAATACCCCCAGCCTGTTGGTAAGGTCCCGGATATAAAGCCGCTTGGCGTCATACACTTCGGCTTTCTGTTCCGCGAGAACGTTCTTAAACTGCCGGAATACCAGGGGCCCCGAAGATTCGGAGCGGACCGGAATGGTTTTGGCGGAAAGGCCGGAGCCGACCCAGAAATGTTCGGTATAGTGGTTGTCCCTGTAGGCTTCGACGCAGACGCCGCAGGCAAAATTCTTGCCCGAATCCGCCGCGCCGGAACCGGCCCGGACCGCGCCGGGCCTGCCCAGGTCCGCGGTCCGGTCCGGGCCGGTAACAAGCCATTCCAGCATCACATGGGCCACCGTATCGCCCCGGCGGTATTCGGCGGTATCGCTGCCCAGCTTGCAGCGCACATAGCCCATCAGATCCCGGCCGCCCCCCTTCCGTTCTTCCGCGGCGGAATTGAATTTTGCCATCCGCAGGTTTGCCGCCATCACATACTGAACGGCGTCGATCACCGTGGATTTACCCGAACCGTTGTCCCCCGCCAAAAGGCAGCGGTTTCCTATTTCCATAACCAGGTCGTCAAAGTTGTGCCAGTTTACCAGCCGGATCCGTTCCAGGATGATCATGATACGATTTCCCCGGGTTCCTCTTCGTCTTCCCGGCGTTCGTTCCTGTTTTCCAGAAAGGCGATGCCCTCGTTCAGGCTGTCCCGGTTTATGCTTAAGGGTATGCTCGGATAGAGCCGGATAAGGCTTTCGGGATCGGCATAGTCCTGGGAATCGACGGCGGCGAGCTTGCAGGAAGAAAACCGCCTAAGGACATTGATTAGGGCGGTCTTTTTTATCTCGTCCCCGGTCAGGGCGTTGTACTTCTGCTGAAAATCCGCTACGGTGACCACCGGAAAGGCCGCGAGGGAGATCTCATGTTTTTTGTCTTCGTAGAGGAGCCTGAGGGTTAAGACCGCGCATATTTCTTCCCTGGTAAAATAAAGCCGGTTCCTGCCGGACCCCCGGAAAGCAATGACGCCTAAGCTTTCGTCCCGGACCAGGAACGCGTCCATACAGGAAAACCAGGCTTCAAAGAGGGCGATGTTCCGGATGGTAAAGTCGTAGAGTTCCCGCTCCCGGTCAATACCCCGGATGATAAAGGTTTTGGTGGTAAGCGTCTGAACGGCGGTTTTGAAGCGTTCAAAATCACCGGCCTGCAGTTCCCCTATCAGGGCAAGGGCTTCCAGATCCTGGTTCACAGTTCCTTTCTCCGAAGCCGCACGCCGGGGACCACATACCCGGCGGCCCGGGCTTCCCGTTCCGCTCCGCCGGGTTCCTCCACGGCATAGTCAAAGTCCTGCCGGGAATCGCCGTACAGGAGGGCATGGACAAAGCGGATAAAAGATGCTTCCCCGCGGATCAGATCCCCGGGCAGGAGGATCCGCTCCGTTCCGCCCTGTTCGTCCAGCCAGGATTTGATCCGTTTGATCGAAAGCCGTCTCTTCATGCGTTCAAGGAATTCCGCTTCCGCCCTGGCAAGGGCTTCCATATCCGCCGGAGACGGCGGGGCGTTAAAGTCCCCTTCCTCCCGGCGGCGGCGCAGGGACAGGGACGAGGGTGAAAGAAAAGCGACCCGGTACAGGCCGTGGGCCAGGGCGGCGGCCAGTTCCTCGTCGCCGCCGTGGAGGGCCTTGATAAGCATGCCCAGCTTTCCCGCCACGGTACTGTCGGGCTCAATATAGGCCCTGATGATTTCCGTGCTGGACCGGGAATAATCCGCGTTCCGCCGGTCAATCTCGTCTTCCAGGGGATCCACCGACTTAAGATCGTCCCGGATCTCTTCCAGCATGAACTCAAGCTTTTTCCTACATTCGTCCCGGCCAATCTGGAGAATCCGCATGTACTTTGAAGCGCTCCTGTCAAGCCACTCGTCGTCATGGAGCAGGTCCGCCACCTGACCGAAGATGGCCCGGCGGTAGCGGGAAACGTTGTCCGAGGTTTTAAGCCGTTTGTAGGCCCTGTCCAGGACTTCTCCCGCGTAGAGGTCGTAGTGTTCGTGCAAAACCGACGCGGCCCTGGCCCGTACCGCTTCGGCATTGAGTTTTTCGTAGTACCCCTTGATGCTCTGGGACAGGACTTTAAGAGAGTCGATGAGCGCCCGGGCCTCTTCCCTGGCCTTGAGTACCATAAAGTGGCCGTTTTCCCGTACCGCCTCGCCGCAGAGGGAGGAATACACGTTGACCACATGGCTTTCGTACTCGGTTTTAAGCCCCTCGTCTACCCGGATCAGCCCCTCGAAAAAGGGCTTGCCCCAGGCGGTGATGTTTACCACCCTGGTAAAGTCCGCCAGGATTTCCTCGCTCAGCCAGCCCGCGCCGACAAGCCGCCGCAAAAAGCGGTTGGCCGCTTCCCGTTCGTCAAAGGATTTTACCCGGGTCCCGGAACCGGCGGAAAAAGCCCTGCCGGGGTCCCCGCCGGCGGGGGATCCGGCAAAATCAAACTCCCGGATTCCCGGGATCCCCCCGGGGGGAACGGCTTCACCCTCCGGTTCATCCGCCGGCTCACCCGCCCCGTCTTCGGCTTCCTCGGCCTCCAGGGTTTCCCGGTGCAGGGCCAGGTAGTTCATAAATTCGCGGATTACCAGTTCCCGCTCAAGGCCCCGGGTATTTTCCTGGAAGAGCCGGTAGTACAGTACCAGCAGGGCGGCATAATGCTGGCGGTTTATCCGCGCCAGGGGGGAAAAAAAATTTTCCGGCAGTACGGAAAAGACTCCGGAGGGCATGGTGTAACGGTACGGGGAAGGGAAAAGAATGTCAAGGTTCGGCGGCGGGCGGGCGGTAATTCCGTAATTCAAAACCACCACGGACAGACCCGGACCAACACGAACAAGTCTTTTAATCCCGAAAGGAAGTCTTTTAGCCGCGAAAAGAGCTCTTTTAATTCTGAAAAGAGCTCTTTTAATTCTGAAAAGAGCTCTTTTAATTCCGAAAAGAACTCTTTTAATTCCGAAAAGAACTCTTTTAATTCCGAAAAGAACTCTTTTAATTCTGAAAAGAGCTCTTTTAATTCCGAAAAGAACTCTTTTAATCGCGAAAAGAGCTCTTTAATTCTGAAAAGAGCTCTTTTAATTCCGAAAAGAGCTCTTTATCCCCAAGGGAATTACTATTTCCGGTCCGCGAATTGCTGCCGTCATTCACAGCATGCGCCGCAAGATTTACCGCCAGCTTCGAATAAGTAAAAGAAGGGAGGAAGGGGGGCAGCCAGGATCCCCTTGCCGAAGCATGAAAATCCTTGTTGACATGAACCTTTCCCCCCGGTGGGTGGATTTCCTGTCCGGTAACGGCATAGAAGCGGTACACTGGTCATCTATTGGTCCCCCGGACGCGCCGGACACCGGGATTACCGGAACGCCGGAGCGGCCGGGAACTTGACAAATCCGCCAAAGATGTCAATACTCTTACTATTAAGAGACTTTAAGGCTTAAAGCCAAAACCTGAACAGGAGGATATGATGAAAAAACTGTTGTCTCTAAGTTTGATTTTACTGGCCCTGGGCTCCATGGCCTTTGCGGAAGACGCCAAGGTGATGCCGATGATGGTGGGGCGTGTTTATTTTGCCCCTACCTTTGCCTTTGCCGTGGGCGGCTATGATTCGGACGGAAAGTACCAGAGCCTGGGGAGCGGCGAGGGTTCCATGAAGGCGCTGAACCTGGGTTTTGCCCTGGAATACGGGGTTATCGACTGGATTACCGCGGCCCTCCAGTGGGCGCCGGGCTGGACCGTGTGGTCCGATGTGGACAAGAAAGTGCCCTTTACGATGGGTGTCAGCGGACCAGTCTCATCGGATTCTTCCGTGAACGGCAACGGCCCCGCGGATATTTTCCTGGGCGCCAAGGTTCAGATTATCGGCGAAAAGGCCCCGATCAAGTCGACCATGTTCCGTTTTGCCGTGGGACCGGGGGTTAAAATTCCCCTGCCCGCCACGGACATGAAGGAACAGTTTGAAAACGCCCGGGACGGCGACGCCGTGACCGCCGCCAACGGGGATTACCATGTTTTTGGTACCGGGCTCAGGATTTACTTTGATTACCTTATCAACGAGCATTTCTTTATCAACCTGTACAACGAAACCCTGTTCTATCCCATCAAGGGTGATTTAAAAAACGCCGGTTATGGGGAGTACGCTCCGATTGCCTTGGGCGGTCAAATAGTCAGATCTCAGGGTCTCCAACTTGCTGGACTGCCCGATGTTGAGCCTGCCGTGGAAGTAAACTACGGCTATGATTTAACCTTCGAAGCGGAGGGGGTATACACCACTTCCATAGCCCAGGGCATCAGTTTAAGCGCCGGTCTGCCGGTAAACTATAAACTTACCCCCGGCCATAAGTATTCTTTTGATTGGGACACTACCGGCAATCCAACGATGGATGCGACTATTAAAGGAATTTATGCATCATTACCGGCCGCGCTCCAACTCAAAGACCAGGACCCCAGCCACCTGCTTACGGTCAAGCCCAATGTTTCGGTCTTTATCACCAAAACGCCGATGCCGCTGGAATTCAAGCTTACCTACACCGCCCCGGTGTGGGGAAAGAATATCGAACAGGCCAAACACAGCGTCAGCCTCCAGGCCAGGCTGTACTTCGCCCTGCCCGGACGGCCGCAGTAGGGTTAAAAACCGCCCGAAAGGGCGGTTTTTAACACAGCCGCCGGCCGTGAAGGTCTGTGGTTGAATTCGGAATTGCTGAGGCTGCCGGGCCTTGAAAACCCGTACAGGGTTTTCGAGGGTTACAAAAAAGCCGGTCATCCGGCCCGCGGGCCGGATGGCCGGCTTTTTTCCGCCTACAGCCCGGCGGTTTCCGCCGGGGATAAGCCGGTAACGGAGACAATTTGGCTGTCGGCGAACCCCTGTTCCTTCATGTTGCGGGCAATTTCCAGCTGTTTCCGTCGGGTGCCCTCCGTCATGCCGGCGGCCCTGCCCTCCGCAAGGCCCTCTACCAATCCTTTTTCACGGCCTTCCTGAAGCCCCGTTTCCCTGGCTTCATAAAGTTCATAGTCCGCGGCAGCCTTAATATCCCGGCGCCGTATCTCCAGCTCATCCGCCAGCATGCGGATTCGGCCTACGAGGCTAAGTTCTTTGAGCAGTCTTACCGCCATGGTTACCTCCGGATATGATTGGGCCAAGTCTTCGTAATGCCGCCGGGTTGTACAGGTAAAGAGTCTGAGCCAGGGCCACAAAGTTCCGTCTTCCCGTTCGGGAAGCTTGGGTAATTCCAGTATAACGAATCTGATCAGATCCGTAAAGGAGTGTTTTGTCCGGCGGTTTGCCAATTCGTACATGTTTATGTAGGACGGCTCTTCCGGAAACAGCCTGTGGTTACAGATAACGATACTGATAACCTGATGCAGTTTGTCCCAGTCCTGGCCGCGCCTGATTTGCTCCGTCAGGAGTTTTGCCGCATAGTACACCAGCCTTTTCGGCAGGGAAAGGGTGGTCTAAATCCGCCGCCCTGGTAAGTGGGATCGCTGTCGTCGACGGACCAGAATATGCCGGCGGGGACGATGTTTTGCCAGACATACTTGCCGGCGTACGGTCCGGCGGTGATTTGATCGCCTTCGGTCAGATCCGGGTCGGCCAGTTTGACGGCCGACTCCCGGGCTATGACAATGTGTCCTTCCGGCATGCCGCCGCCGGTCTTACCCCATTTTTTGGTTCCCTGGGTGGCGACCGACCCGTCGGTGTTGAGATGCCATATGTCGTGGCGTTTGCTTAACCAGTCGGTGATAAAATCCCCGGGCGGCGGGGTGTCCCGAATGCCGTACAACATGGACCGGTAGGTCCAGTGTACCCAGTCGCCTTCCAGCCGTTTTACCACCGGGGAATCCTCCAAAGGATACTGCAGCAGGAGATCGCCCACATGGTAGCCGCTTTTTACCCTCCACTCCGATCCGTTCCACCGCAACTCCCGGGTGTCGCCGGCCTGGACGGGGATCACGAAATCGCCGGACAGCAGCCGTACGGTATCGCCGGCGCCGTTACAGTTTTCCCCAGGGCCGCTTTAGCATACTGTTTTTGTTGAACAGGGTAAGGGCTTCCGCCGCCGACGGATCGAACATAATTTCATCCACCATCATCAGGCTGTATTCCCCGTCCATGGTACTTTTATCGGGGTTGACGTCTACCGTCACCGGCAGGGTCTGGTTCTGGCTCGCCCAGGACAATACCTTGTTGTTGATGAAGAGTTTTAAGGACGTTCCGTTAGCGGTAATCCCAAAGTGATACCATTTCCCGCTTTGCAGCTCTTCCGGCAGCAGGTCAACGCTGTCGGCGGCGCCGGCGAAGGAATGATCCACCCGGACGCCGGCGCCGTTGATTTCATTGAGCCAGACGCTTTCGGAAGGTTCGTCGTTTAACCATACGCCGTCCGTGGGTTCGTCGTTGAGGTACGGCTCCGCGTTGTGTACCGACAGCTGCAGCCATTCGTTATCGTTTCCGGCCTGAAATACCCGCTGGTTTTCGTTCCAGTAATAGAAGAGCCAGAAATCCAGGGTCCAGGCCCCGGACACGTCAAAGGTTCCCCGGAGCCTGAAATTACCGTGGAGCGCCCTGGTTTCCGTGGCGTAGGGGGCTATGGCTTTCAGGAGGAGGGGGATCCCTTCGGCCGCTCCTTCCAGGGAACCGGTTCCGGCGATTTCCAGGAAGGGGTCTCCGTTTTGATCGAGCACCCTGGTACGGCCGCCCTGAACGGACAGCTCTTCGTTAACGTCCAGGTGGGCGATCCGTGAATTGTCAGAGAGGAGCGGGGAACCGACGTCGTACCCGCGGGACCGGCGGGAGGCCATGTCGTCGTTGGTGATAAACAGCTTGTCGGCCGAATAGAGCTGTGAAGCTTCCACGCCTTCAAGGCCCAGCCGGGCCATGGTGAACCAGAGCCGGTCCATAAAGAACTGGAAAGCGATTTCCCGGGCGTTGAGGACCGCCCGGGAATCCCCGTCGGCCCATTCGGCGTTTTCCGAGGATATGCCGTACCGGGGATCGACGACGAGGCTTTCGGTAAGTTTGGCAAAGACCGCCAGGAGTTCCGCGGTTTTCAGGGCGTTCGCGGAAATACTGTTAACGCCGTAATCCCCGGTGTCGGCAAGGATTGTTTCCGCCCCGGCCGCGGCGCTCCACTCGGAAAAGGCGTTGGGCACGGTCCTCTGGCGGACCCGGTAATAGAGGAAGCGGCCCCGGGGCGCTTCGGAGGTTCCGGCGGGCGGGATGTTGGGGTGTACGACCATAGTGGCGGCGGTGGCGAACACGGCGTCCGCTTCGCCCCGCCAGGGGGCTTCTTCCGGCCCCAGGCCGTCAAAGCGGGGAGCGTACCAGGAGACAGCGTCTTCCGACACCTGCATCTGGTATTCTTTCAGGTTGGAGAGGTTGGTCTGTTTTGCCCAGGAGAGGGCCACGAAACGGAAGCCGCCGGCCGCGGCAACGGATACCTGATCCGGCACGACGGTAACCCCGGATCCGGTAAAGCCCTCAACGATTTCCGTATACGTCGGCCTCGCCGCCAGCTTTACCTGGGTCTCAACGATCTGTTCCCGGACATCGTCAAGGTATGCGGGCGGCGGCGTCTCCGGAAAGCCCGAATCAACAGCCCCTCCAATCGACACGTGAGGGTTCCAGGCCGGTATGACATAATCGGGGGTATCGACGCCGAATATTTCCGGGGCGTAATCCACACATTTAAGCCGGGCCTGATCCATGCCGATTGGATCGATATCGACGATAAGCAGATCCAGGCTTACCGTTCCGGAAGGCGTTTAGCGAAAGAAGATAGACCGCGTCGTACCGGTGGCTTGCGCCGCCGGCGGTTCCGTCATGCCGTACTTTGACGGTATACGTCCCCGGAGTCACCGTACCCGAAAAAGAGCGGTACAGCGCTTTTTTTGACGATCCCATCACCGCGTGACTGCCGGAAATAAACCCCAACAAGGTATAGGCGGTATCGTCCGCATCCGCCGGTTTTATCCAGACGCTTATATATATTCCTATCTGTACGACGTCGCCCTTGTCGTTCAGGCCGAAAAGTCCGTTGTTAAACGTAAAGTTAAGGTCAATGCGGGTCGTATCCGCCGGGGTGGTAACAACAACGGCCCCGCTCGATCCGTCGTCAAGGGTCTGTTTAATCTGCCGGGACACTTTTACCTGCTTTACCAGCTGCGGGTACAGGGCGGAGGGGGATCCGTCATGTATCAGTTCCATCCGTACCACCGGATCGGCGCTGGCGGTGATTTTGGCAATATCCCTGGTTGCGCTTAACTCTATAAGCTTCGTATCCCCTAATTTGAAGGAGTCAATATCTATCCGCATGGTGTTATACCCGCAGCAGAACAGCTGGGTCAGATATTCTTCATTGTTTTCAATGCTGATAAAGTAGTCCGCGGCGAGATCGGGGGTGATCAAACTCCGTCCAAATAAAACCGGGACATACCCGTAGGGGCGGGCCTGGTTTTTTGCGCCCTGAATTCCCGGCCGCGTCTGGGGCGCGTTATTTTTAAAATCCGGAATATCGGGAGGTTCATACAGGAGCATATAGGCGCCGCCCAGTATCATGCTCACCCCGGACCCGATAAGAATGGCGCCAATCGGTGACAACATTCCAAGACTTGCCACGGTTAAGACAGCGCCAAAAATCGCCATAACGGCGCCGAGAATAATTTTATCGCCGCCGCCTTTTCCGGGAACAACTTTTATTAAAACGACGGACCCGTCGGGCGGTACATAGTCAAAATCGCTTATAATGACGCCGTCGGCCTGTACCCTGCAGCAGTCCGGATCAATGCCGGAATCAAGAACGGACAGGAGTTCCCGCACGGATTTCCCGGCGGGATATTCCGCTGCCGTCCGGTCGTTTTTAAAGGGGTGTAGTTGAGCGGTAACGTTCACTGACACGATACATACCTTCCAGGGCGCCGCGGACGGATGCGTGGTTAACGGCGGTACAAAAAGCGCCGATGCCGCCGATAGTGTGCAGTATAGAACGGCGGTCGACAAATATTCCGACGTGGGAAGCCCTGCCGGAAAATTGCAGTACCGCCACCGCTCCCGGTTCCGCCTGCCGTATCTTTTCTCCCGACAGCAGGGGAATCTGTTCCCTGAAAAGCGGGGCGGTCTCCTGCGTACGGCAGGCGTTTTCATATCCGGTATTCAGGAGCGGCAGGGTATAGCCGAACTGTTCCGCCAGCACCAGCCGGACAAGTCCGTAGCAGTCGCAGCCGGCGTGATCCCGCCCTCCGGAAACAAAGGGGATGCCGACATAGCGCTCAACCCAGGAGGGGATCATCAGAAAAGCCCCGGAAAGTTTTTAGGCGTGTACTGCAGGCCGGGGATGTTCAGGTCGGTCAGATAAAAATCATATAACACCGCTTTTATCCGCTGTTTCGTAATCTGGAAATCCCGGAGAATGTATTTGAACGGCCCCCGCTCTACCACGTCGGGATCGGATGCAAGGATAATATTGAACTCGGCGGTAATTTCCTTTCCCGCCGCCAGGGTCACCGATTCCTGGATACGCCGGTCCACGTTGTCAATTTCAAACGCGGCGGACTTAATGCCCGAATCGGCGGTGGAAGGCAGAACGAAGGTAAACCCGAAGGGCTCATAGGTTTCGCCCCCGGACAAGACCGGTTCGGTATTGTTGACAATCCGGAAAGCAACCCCGCCGTCCACCCGGATAACGGCGGTTACCAGAAACACTTCCCCGGTTTCCTGGGCGGTCATGGCCGTTCTGGCGGTATCGGTCACAGCTCCTCCATCTGCAGCGTGACGGTGAATACCCCGGCAGTACTGCTTATTTTGGGCGGCGCTTTAAAACGGTATTCCCGCGGTTCCAGCGTGTGGGGATTGGTAAAGTTGAACCGGAGGGCGCCGAACCGGGTGGTTATGCGGTAGAAAAAGAGGAAGGCCAGGCATGAAAAAGCCGGCGGGGGAAACGAAACACATCCTTAAGGTCAAGGTCTATGAGGAGTGGATACGGCGTCCCTGCGGCATGCCCCGGTTTCTTGTGGAACAGCGGATCGCCGAACAGTACCATATCAGCGTTTCGTCCGTCCGCCGCTACATCCGGAACATCGACAAATACGGTTATACCCCGCCGGTACGGCCCCGGCAGGGCCGCAGGGTTTTTGCCTGGGACCCCGCGGCCCTGGATTTCATGAAAGCGTTCTATCTGGCCGCCCGGCGGGACGCCGGGTATTGTACCATGCGGAACGCATACCTCCGGACCGTGGCCGCGGCACAAGAAAAGGGCTGGAAGGTGGGAAGCGAACAATCGGCCTATACCCACCTGCGGGACATCCACAGCCTGCTGCTTACCTATGCTTCCGCCGCCGTCCTGGGCAGAACCGGCACGGCGGTTTGTTCGGCAGCGGGTTTTCCCCACGGCGCGGCGTCCCAGGCGGCAAAAAGCGCGGAACTGCGGGAGTGCATACGCCGCGGCGCCGCCGAAATGGATGTGGCGGTCAATATCCTGGCGCTTAAAAGCGGGGAAGCGGACGCCTGCCGCCGGGAACTTCAGGAGATGCTTCAGATTGC
>JAISBN010000150.1 GCA_031266175.1 Treponema sp.
GAACTTGTAATAAATTTTGTGTAAACGGCTATACTACTATAAGGAGAAAGTATGGCCTTTTCAAAAGAAGTTTTGGATGAGATTCTGAAGGGCTACCACGGCCCTGATGGTTTTTGCGCAGCGTAACAGGAGCGGGACTATTAAATGTTGGTTTGTCGATTGTCCTTTGCCCAACCGCAATGGATATGTTAATGGGGGGTAAAATTGATGGCGGATATTATTTTACGGATAACATTGGATTAACCGCGGTATTCGTTTATTTACGGACACTAACAAATGCTTACTATGAGATGTCTATGTTTAACGCGTTTGCGGGAGTATCTGTAAGACTATTTTAAGAAACTAAACAATAGAGATAACTTTACGGGAACCATTTTTTCCACTATACTTACCCTGACGTGCAAGTTTTCGTAACGGTTATCGGCGCCGTAAATATGGACATTAACGGCTTTTCCGCCGCTCCCGTCAACATGGCGGATTCCAATCCCGGCAGGATTGAATACTGCCCCGGCGGAGTGGGACGGAACATAGCCGAAAACCTCCACCGCCTGGGGGAAAAGGTCCGACTCATCAGCGTCATCGGTGATGATCCCGGAGGACAGATGATCCGCGCCGCTTCGGAAAAAACCGGACTTGACATTGGACACAGCCTGTTCCTGTCCGGTGAAGTTTCTTCGGTCTACCTGGCAATCATGGACTCAAACGGCGAAATGAAGCTTGCCCTGGCGGACATGTCCCTGCCGGAACGGATGACCTCGGAACACCTGGAAAGCAAGGCCCCCCTGATCGCGGAGAGCGCCGTGGTGGTGCTGGACGCGAACCTGACGGAGGACATTATCCGTTTTGTCCTGGACCGTTTCGGTCCGGGACAAAACCCCGGCGGGAACGGCGGCGGCGCGGCCGATAGAACCGGCCGCGGGCCGCTTTTTTTCCTTGATCCCGTATCGGCCAGGAAGGCGGGCAGGGCCAGGGCGGTCATCGGCGGCTTCGACACCCTCAAACTGAACCGCATGGAAGGGGAATGTCTTTCGGGCGTTCCCCTCCCCTCCCCGGAAGCAGCCGGCTCCGCGGAACTCAACGCCTGCCTGGACAGGGCCGGTTCGTATTTTATCGAACAGGGGGTCCGCCGGGTGTTTATCACCCTGGGCAGGGCGGGCGTATACTTCCGTTCGGAGGGGAAGCGTTTTCTTGCGGCCAACCGGCAGGTAAAGCCGGTGAACACCTCCGGCGGAGGGGACGCCTTTACGGCGGGGATGGTCTACGGAACCCTCCACGGTCTGGGCGACGAAGGGACCGCCGCTTTTGCCGGGGCCATGGCGGCCATAACGGTACAGAGTACCAGCGCGGTTTCCCCCGGCATGAGTCTGGATCTGGTAGAGGAATTCCTGGCAAAGGAGCGGCTATGAACGAATATCTGGACATTGACCCCGAAGTGCGGCAGGCCCTGGAAGCGGGAAAACCCGTGGTAGCGCTGGAAACCACGATCATCTCCCATGGATTCGCGTATCCTGAAAACCTGGACTGCGCGGGAACCTGCGAAAGGGTAATCCGGGAAGAAGGGGCCGTTCCCGCCACCATCGGCATCGCGGGGGGAAAAATCAAAATAGGCCTTTCCGGCGGGGAAATCGCCTATTTTGCCGAACACCGAGACATCCCCAAATGCAGCCGCCGGGACATCGCCGCGATATGCGCCCGGAAAGAATACGGCGCCTGTACGGTGGCCGCCACCATGGCCTGCGCGGCCATGGCGGGAATCCGCTTTTTCGCCACCGGCGGCATCGGCGGGGTCCACCGGGGTGCCCAGCAGAGCTTTGACATTTCCGCGGATCTGGAAGAACTGGCCCGGACCGACGTGGCGGTGATCTGCGCGGGGGCCAAATCCATCCTGGACATACCCCTGACACTGGAATACCTTGAAACCGCGGGGGTTGCCGTCCTGGGCTTCGGGACCGGCGAATTTCCCGCCTTCTATACCCGCCGGTCCGGCTGTGGCGTGGATTACCGGGTGGAAAGCGCCGAAGAAGCGGCCCGGATAGTGAAAACCAAAACCGCCCTGGGTATCCCCGGGGGGATCCTTATCGCCGTGCCGATCCCCCAAAAGGACGAGCTTAACCCGGTGTTTATCAACGATAATATCGAGCGGGCCCTTAACGAAGCGGACCGGCAGGAAATCCGAGGCAAGGCCCTGACCCCTTTCCTTCTGGCGGAACTCCACAAAACCACCGGCGGCAAAAGCGTCGCCGCCAACAAGGCGCTGGTTTTTAACAACAGCCGGACAGCCGCCCAAATAGCCGGGGCATACCGCAAACTGTAAGCCCAAATCCGTCATGGATGACGGTTGCGCCGTAAGGGCGGCGGCAAGGACGCCGCTGTGACCATTGCCCAAAATCTGGCAGGGACGCCGGATTTTGGGCCCTTGATTAAACCCTCCCAAAAGCGGACAATGTACCCATTACCGGACAAAAGGAGTTCACCATGGTTAACTTTGATTATCAGAATCCCACCAGGGTCGTATTCGGCAAGGGGACCATTCCCCAGGCCGGCGCCCTGCTTAAGGAATATGCCGCTTCCAGAGTACTGCTCCATTTCGGCGGGGGCAGCATCAAAGCCAACGGAGTATACGACGCGGTCAAAAAATCCCTGGCCGCCGCGGGGATCGAGGCGGTGGAGCTGCCGGGGGTCCAACCCAATCCCCGGCTTTCCCTGGTTAAGGAAGGGATCAAGTTCTGTAGGGACCAAAAACTTGACTTTATCCTGGCGGTGGGGGGCGGCAGCGTTATCGATTCCGCCAAGGCCGTCAGCGTCGGCGTTCCCTACGGGGGGGATGTCTGGGATTTTTATACCGGCAAGGCCATTCCCCAAAAGGCCCTGCCGGTGGCCACGGTGCTTACCATCGCCGCCGCGGGGAGCGAAACTTCCTGGTCCAGCGTCATCACCAACGACGACGGCGGCTGGAAGCGGCCCCTGGATCACCAGACGATCTATCCGGTCTTTTCCATTCTGGACCCGGAAACCACCTACAGCCTTCCGGCCTACCAGACCGCCTGCGGCATCACCGATATGTTTGTCCATGTGTTTGAGCGGTATTTTACCACGGTAAAAAATGTGGATCTGACCGACCGTTTCTGCGAGGCGGTGATGAAGACGATCATCAACAACGCCCGGCGGCTCCTGGAAAACCCCCGGGATTATGACGCCCGGGCGGAAATTATGTGGTGCGGTTCCCTGGCCCACAATAACCTGGCCGGTACCGGCAGGATTGGCGATTTCGCCAGCCACATGATCGAGCACGAACTTTCCGCTTTTAACGACGTGGCCCACGGGGCGGGGCTGGCGGTGATAGTCCCCAACTGGATGAAGTTCGTCTACAAACACGACATCCCCCGGTTTGTCCAGTTCGCCGTCCGGGTCTTCGGCGTGGAAGAAAATTTCCATAATCCCGAAGAAACGGCCCTCCGGGGAATCCGGGCCCTGCGGGATTTTTACACTTCCCTGGGCATGCCCGCAACCCTCTCGGAAATCGGCGTTGCCGAAAAAGATTTCCAAGCCATTGCCGGCAAGATCAGGAAATTTGACGAAACCCGGGGGACCACCGGTAATTTCCTTCCCCTTACTTCGAAGGACGTGCTGGAAATTCTGAAACTGGCAAAATAGCGGGCGGGGGCGAAGCCGCGGCGCAGCAAGCGTGCAAGCGCAGCCGTTCCCTTGACATCCCCCCCGGCTTATGCAATTATGGAGCCATTATGTACGCTTTAGTTGAATTTAAGGGCAGACAGTACAAAGCCGAAAAGGGCGCCCTGCTCAAGGTTGACAGAATCGACGCCGAACCGGGCTCAAAGCTTGACATTGATTTGGTGCTGCTCCTTTCCGGGGACGAAAAGGGGATCACCGTGGGAACCCCCTATGTAGCGGGGGCCAGGGTAAGCGCCGTGGTTAAAAGCCATGCCAGGGACAAAAAGATCATTGTTTTCAAGTACAAGCCCAAGAAGGATTACCGGAGAAAACAGGGACACCGCCAGCATTATTCGGTCATCGAAATCGAAGACATTATCGGGGCGTAAACCGTTATATAACCGATGATTGTCATTACGGTGGTTTTGGATGAATCGGGGCTGTTAAAGAGTTGCGATGTCCGGGGCCATGCCGGGGCGGGAAAACGGGGGGCCGACATCGTCTGCGCCGCCGTTTCGGTGCTGGCCGAAACAGCCCTGGCCGTTCTGGCCGGCAGGGACGGAATTATCACCGGCGGCGGGCCCGGCGGCCGGGGGGAGTTTTTTCTGGAAATAAAAAGCCTGTCCCCCGCCGGGCGGGAGTTTCTGGCCGGAACGGGAACCTTCCTGGTGGAAGGGTTCCGGTCGGTGGCCGCGGAATTTCCCCAAAACTGTACAGTGGACATACAAACACCGCGGGGAAAGCTCTGAAAACTTCGGTTTTTACTGAAGTTTCGGCGTTTACCGCAGGGATTTTGCCGAATGGAGGAACGATATGGCTCGGAAAAGGGGCGGAAGCGGAGCGAAAAACGGGCGGGACTCAAATCCCCAGTACCTGGGGGTTAAGGCTTCCGGCGGATCCAGGGTAAGGGCCGGATCCATTATAGTCCGCCAGCGGGGAACAAAGATTCACCCGGGGGTCAATGTGGGCCGGGGCGGCGACGATACCCTCTTTGCCCTGGCGGAAGGGATTGTGTCCTTTACCCGGCGGCGGGGCCGGAAACTGGCTTCCATTGTTCCCGCGGAAACCTGATTCCCGGACGGTCCGTACCCGGTCCTCTAGGCCCTTGTACCCCCCGGTACAACTCCCTAGAGCAGTGAATCCGGGTAAATTCCTTCCGGGCAGCTTTTTATGGAAAAATTCGCCGACGAAGCGTTAATCGAAGTTGCATCCGGCAGCGGCGGCAGCGGCTGCGTAGCTTTCCGCCGGGAAAAGTATGTTCCCAGGGGGGGACCCTCCGGCGGTGACGGGGGCAGAGGAGGCAGCGTGATCTTCCAGGTCCGCCGGAACCTGCGGACCCTAGCCCATCTGCGGTACAAGCACAGCTTTAGGGCGGAAAACGGCCGGGACGGCGAAGGCCGGGAACGGAACGGCCGGGACGGGGAAGACGTGGTTATTCCCCTGCCCCCGGGAACGGTTCTGAAAGATCCGGATACCGGCGAACTTATCCGGGATTTCGGCCGGGGCGAAGGCAGCTTTGTGTTCCTGAAAGGGGGAAACGGCGGCTGGGGGAATGTCCACTTTAAATCGTCGGTGAACCAGGCCCCCCGCAGGGCTCTGCCGGGTAAACCCGGCGAATACCGCCTCCTGAAGGCGGAACTGCAGATTATGGCCGACGTGGGGCTGGTGGGCTTTCCCAACGCGGGAAAATCCTCGCTCCTGGACGCATATACCAACGCCCGGCCCAAAATCGCTCCCTATCCCTTTACCACCAAAATCCCCAACCTGGGAGTTTTAACCCTGGGCGGCGGCAGGCCCTGGAGCGGTAAGGGCTTGGGCGGATACCCGTCCGGCGGCGGGGAGCCGGAGGGCCTGGACATTATCATCGCCGATATTCCGGGGCTTATCGAAGGCGCGTCCAGGGGAATCGGCCTGGGCCACCGTTTTCTTAAGCATATTTCCCGGGCCGCGGCGCTGGTGTTTCTGGTTGATCTTTCGGACGGCGGTTTTCTTTCGGCCTTCGATATCCTCCGGGGGGAACTGGAAGCTTTTTCCCCCGGGCTAACGGCAAAACGGCGGCTCCTCTGCGGTTCCAAGCTGGACCTGGAAGGAGCGGGGGATGCCCTGGAACAGCTTAAGCAAAAGTATCCCGGGGAAAAAGTGCTGGGGATTTCTGTTTTTTCCGGCACGGGATTAAAGGAGCTGGCCGCGGAGCTGGGGGCTTTGGTAGCGGCGGACGAATCTTCCGCCTCCGGGAAAACGGAATGAAACTCGCGATCCTGGGGGGAAGCTTTAACCCTATCCATCTGGGCCACCTCTACCTGGCGGATACGGTTCTTTCCGCCCTGGGGATTGACCGGCTTATCCTGACGCCCGCCAATATTTCCCCCTTTAAGCTGCATACGGCCGGGACTGTGACGGAACCCGCGCCGGGAGCGTCCGGCCGGGACCGGCTGGACATGGTTCTTGCATCGGTAACCGCGGACCCCAGGATCGGCGTGGACGATCTGGAGCTCCGCAGGGGGGGCGTGTCCTATACGGCCGACACCCTGGACGAAATCATTGACCGCTACCGGCCCGGCGGAAAGCCCGTCCTGGTCCTGGGGGACGATTTGGCGGGGAATTTTTCCCTCTGGTCCAGGGCCGGGGAAATTGTCAGAAAGGCGGACATCGTCATTGCCCGGCGCGTGGCCCTTCCCGCTTCGGGGGCGAATGTCCCGGCCTTTCCCTTTCCCCATACCTGCTTACAGAACGAAATCATGGATATTTCCTCCGGGATGGTCCGGGAACGGATCTCCTCGGGAAAGGCCTGGCGTTACCTGGTACCCCGGGGCGCCCGGCTTATTATCGAGGACCGGGGCCTTTACGGAGCCGCTCCCCCGGCCGCCGCGCCGGGCCTGCCTCCGGCGGGCATCTTGTCCCTCACGGCCCGGGTGGAAGACGCCGTCCGGGCGGTCCTTTCCCCCGGACGTTTTATCCATTCCCGGAATACCGCCCTGCTGGCCCGGGACCTGGCCCGGCGTTACGGCCTGGACGGGGAAGCGGCCTACCTCGCGGGAATTGCCCACGACATGGCAAAGCAGCTTTCCCTGGAGGAAATTCTTGCCCTGGCGGAGCGGGACGGTTCCGTGACGGAAGGGGAACGGAAAAATCCCGGCCTGCTGCACGGACGGGCGGCGGCGGTCTTGCTGCGGGAGCGTCTGGGCATACATAATAGGGATGTGCTGGAAGCGGTATCATTTCATACCACCGGAAAGGCGGGGATGGGTCCTTTGGCCCAGGCGGTATTCATTGCCGATAAAATAGAAGTTTCCCGGCAGGACATACACCCGCGGTTCCGGGACCTGGCCGGAAACGCCGGCCCGGCGGACAGTCTGGAAGGACTGTTCCGGGCGGTGCTGGAAGACAATGTCCGCTGGCTTAAACAGCAGGGCCTGGAGCCGGCGGAAGAAACCCTGGGGCTGGTCTTTCACGGGGATCCGGTGGAGCGGTCATGAAAAAAGGCGTCGATTACAAATACAAGGTTGATGCAAGCGTTGTTTTACTCCTGATAATCCTTCTTGTGGCGGCGGCGGGGGTTTTGCTTGCCCTCAATGTCATCCGTTCCGATCCGATTGAAGAAGCCCTGGTAGGCGAAGAGGTGATCAATATCCTCTTTGTCCTAGAAAAGGAGGGCGCCCCCCTGGGTTCCTACGTGGTGATGTATTCACCCATGAATAACCGGGCCGCGGCCATCTCCGTGCCCGGCGATGTGGGGCTTATCCTTAAAACCTCGGACCGGGTGGACCGGATCGATTCGGTTTATGATCCCGGGAATATTGAAACCTTCCAGCGGGAAATAGAAGGGCTCCTGGAACTGAAAATCGCCTATTCGGTGGTTTTTGAAACGGAGAAACTTTCAAAAATCATAGACGTCATAGAAGGGGTGGAAATATTCATTCCCAACGCCATAGAGATCTACGGGGAGGAGCCGCTGCTCTTTCCCTCGGGAAACACCAGGCTGGACGGTGACAAGGGAATAACCTACATTACCTGCGAACTCCCCGGGGAAGACCGGAACGAGGCGAACATCAGGATAGAACGGTTCTTTCTGGGGCTCCTCGAAAGCCTGGGGGAAAGCAGCTCCCTCTTTAAGAATTCTTCCATGGGCAGGCATTTTTATCCCCTGCTTAAAACCGGCATGAACAGCCTTACCCGGCGGCGGCTCTTTGAGGCCCTAGCCGCCCTGGACGTTGACCGGATAAGCATTCAAAGCGTGGCGGGCAATTACCGGGAAGTATCGGGGCGGCAGCTCCTGTTTCCCTACTATGACGGGACGGTTATCAAGGATGTGGCCCGCCAGGCCCAGCGGAGCCTTTCCCAGCGGACCCAGGGTACCCTGGTGGAGCGGATTTTTACCGTGGAAATACTGAACGGAACCACCACCACGGGTCTGGCGGGCCGGACCGCGGAGCTTATCCGGGGTTTCAACTATGATATTATCGCCACCGGCAACGCGGACCGGAACGATTATGAACAAACGGAGCTTATCGACAGGACGGGGCTGGAAAACGTAGCTGCCGCCTTTGCCGGGATTATCCAGTGCAAAAATATACGGTTTGAATCACGGCTGTCCGATGAACTGACCGATCCGGACCCCGCCGTCAGGAACAGCGAATACCGGGCGGATTTTACCCTGGTAATCGGAAGGGATTTCAATGGACGGGTTGTCACGGGAAATTAACGGGCCGGAGCTTCGGCCCAACGCGGATACCGCCAAACCGGGCCGCTTTTCCGGCGGCCGGACCGGGGACGAGGACTCTCCGGCATATATCAGGACGATTTGTACCCTGCTGGAAGAACATAACGGACAGGAAGTCGTTGCCCTGGATCTTCGGCAGCTCCACAGCTGGACCGATTTTTTTGTCATCGCTACCGTTACCAGCATGACCCACCTGCAGGGCCTGCTGCGCCATATCAGGGATTTTGCCGCGGAACAGGACCTGCCCCTGTTCCGGGGACAGTGGAAAAACGACGGAGGAAACGGCTGGAGCCTCGTCGATATGGGAACGGCTGTTATCCACCTGATGACGGCCCAGACCAGGGAATTTTACGAACTGGAGGAATTGTGGAACGCCGCTGAACGGATATACCCCTGATTATTCGTCAAAATCGTCATAATCCATGTCTTCTTCATAGTCGTAGTCGTCATCATCGTCAAAATCGTCGTCGTCATCATCAAAGTCGTCGTCGTCAAAGTCGTCGTCAAAATCATCATCCATGTCGTCAAAATCATCGTCATCCGCAAGATCGTCTTCTTCATCCCCCGTGTCATCACCCAGGATAAAGGGATAGGGATATTCACAATTTTCTAAGCCAGTATGCAAGGGTTGTAATTCAAGTTCCTCCATAACGCTCTCCATGTATGTATAGTTTCCTTCCTCTGAACATAAAAGAGGAAATCAGATTCTGTCAAGTCTTTGGCTTGATTCCCTGAAAAATATAGTAAAAAATAACCCATGATTCAATCAATAGCCAAGGGGAAATATATCTGCAAGGCCCCCGGTAAAATCAACCTCCATCTGCTGATCGGGGAAAGGCGGCCCGACGGCTTCCACAACCTGGAAAGCGTCTTTGCCGCCCTGGATTTTGCCGACACCCTGGTTTTTTCCCTTTCCGGGGAAGCGGGAAAGACCGTTCTTTCCATGAAAGCGGAAGATCCTTTTCTGGAACTTATCCGCCGGGGGCAGGTTTTTGAACCCATAGCTGCCGAAAAAAACCTGGTTTACCGGGCCGTGGAGCTGTTCCGGCAAAAAACAGGTTTTTCCCGGGCCATCGGAGTGGAGGTGGTCAAGCGCATTCCCCCCGGCTCCGGCCTGGGGGGCGGTTCTTCCGACGCCGCCGCGGCCCTCCTGGCCCTGAACACCCTGGCCGCCGCTTCGGGTACCCTCTCCGGGGAGGCCCTGCTGGACGCGGCGGCGGAACTGGGGAGCGACATTCCTTTTTTTGTCCATGCCGCCCGGAACAGGGCTGTCTGCGAAATTTCCGGCCGGGGGGAATGTATCAAACCCCTGCCCCCTCCCCCGCCCCTGGGGGTACTGCTGGCCTTTCCCGGTTTCGGGACCCATACCGGCGGCGCTTACGGCCTGCTGGATGCCGCCCGCCGGGAAAATCCCGCGGGCTGTTCCCCCCGGCCCGGGGTAAATCTTAACGGTCCCTGGCCCGCGCCGGAAACCTGGGATTTTTCCAATGATTTTTTGGCCCTTTTTCTGGACCGGGGGCCGGAAGGGGAAAAGACCCTGTACCGGAGGATGCTGGCGGACCTTAAATCGGCGGGGGCTTCCTTTACGGGCCTTTCCGGGTCCGGTTCCGCCTGTTTTGGGATCTTTGACAGCCCGGAAAGGGCTCTTGGGGCAAAAAAAAGGCTCCAGGGAACCCCTTATACGCTTCACGCAACGTTTTTTCTTGCGTCCTAGGTAAAACAGGGATTACAATACAAGGTACTGAACCTTAAGGAGAAAGCGGTACCGATTCGTGTTACCTGCTTTATAGGAGTGAGCCGTGGAAATAACCGACATCCGTGTTCGTAAAGTGGCAGGAGAGGGAAAGCTGAAGGCCTATGTAACCGTTACCTTTGACGAGTGCTTTGTGGTTCACAATGTAAAAATAATAGAGGGTAAAAGCGGAGTTTTTATCGCCATGCCCAGCCGCAAGACCCGGTCGGGCGAATACAAGGATGTGGCCCATCCCATCCATCCCGAATTCCGCTCGGAACTGCAAAAAAAGATCCTGGACAAGTACGATTCCGGCAATGTCCAGGACGACATGTCGATGGACCTGTGACAGTCGTAGTTGAGCGGGTAATTCCGAATTCAAACATAACCACGGACAGACCCGGACCAGCACGGACAAAAGCAAGGATGTGGAACCAACAGGTCCGTGTTTTCCGTGTGGTTGAATTCGGTATTCCTGTTTTCTAAAAAGCGGCCCCGTGATGCCTAAAAACAAAACCTAGTCGAAAAAGCGGATGCCTAATAACTAAAAATCTAGTCCAAATATAAAATGGTTCCATGGAAAGGTGGGCCAAATGAGGCTGGATATGCATAGC
>JAISBN010000004.1 GCA_031266175.1 Treponema sp.
AAACTTGAGAGGATTATAAATTTGCCGCCAAAACAACTTATTGGGGCGGGGTGTAAATATCTTGTTGTATTTGCGGAAAAAATACCCCCCCCCCCCCCCCTCCCCCGAAAAAAGAAAAAAGCTTTTTACCGTACTGGTATCCCCGTCCTGGGGGACGTCCGCATTACTTTCCAGATACGGTGAACGCCTGCTTGATCCTTTGATAAAAACAGGCTGGCGTATAATTGTAAGACCCCATCCACAGTCAAAACAGTCAGAAAAACCTCTGCTTGCAAAACTTCAGCAGAAATATGAAAATGTTCCCACCATCGAATGGAACTACGACAGCGAAAATATTTCTGTCCTCGCAAAATCAGATATCATGATTTCAGATTTCTCGGGCATTATTTTTGACTATATTGCGCTGTTTAACAAACCTGTATTATACGCAAACGAAAAAATTGATTTGCGTCCATACAATACTTTTTTTCTTAACAAAGAAGACTATTGGCCGTTACGGGCTTTAAAAAAATTCGGCCTTGAACTAAAGGAGAAAAACTTTGGATTCCTGCGGGATATAATTACCCGTGCGGTAAAAGACAAAACTGCGGAAGAAGCCAGGAAATGGACAAAGGATAACGCCTGGCAGCGACAGGGAGAATCCGGAAAAATCGTCACCGATTACATGATTCAGGTAAAAGGGGGATTCTTATAATGATGAAAACAATAGTAACATTTGGCGTTTTTGATTTGCTCCACCTTGGACATTTGCGGTTGTTTGCAAACATAAAGAAAAGATGCGGCATTGAAAATAAACTCATTGTGGCCGTACAGGATTCCGCTTATATTTTAAAATACAAACCCAATACCAAAATAGTCTATAGCAATGAAGAACGTTTGGAAATGATACAAAATCTTAAACCCGTTGACAACGTCATCATATATACCGATATTGATGTAACAATAAAAACCATTAATTTTGATATCTGGGCAAAAGGGCCGGATCAAATTCATTCCGGTTTTCAAAGGGCAATAGAGTGGTGTAAAAAAACCGATAAGGCTGTGATTGAAATACCAAGAACCGAAGGTATATCCTCAAGCTTATTAAAGTCCCATATTATTGATCCTTCTCCAGGGGCTGGATATTTAAACCCGGTTTCTAATAAACAGGAAGAAAGTGATGCTTGATTTTCTCTACAATATTATTATTTCCCCCCTTGAACAGGTAATTGAGCTTGCCTATTTATTTGTTTTCCGTATATTTGACAATCCGGCGATTTCTATTTTCGGGGTCAGTATCGCGGTAAGTACCTTTACCCTGCCGATGTATTTTATGGCCGAAAAACACCAGCAGAACGAACGGGATATTCAAAATCGCATGAGACCGGTTATTTCCAATATACGGGCCGTGTTTTCCGGGGATAAACGTTTTATGATTCTGTCTACCTATTATAGGCAGAATAGCTATCACCCGATTTATGCATTGCGTACGTCCTTAAGTCTTTTTATCCAAATACCGTTTTTTATTGCGGCATTTCGCTTTCTTTCCCGCCTGGACCTGTTACAGTCCATCCCATTCCTCTTTATAAAAGATCTTGGAACTCCGGACAGACTTTTTAGTATCGGCAGCCTGACAATAAATGTTCTCCCCATACTTATGACCGTAATCAACGGTATATCAGGAACTATTTATACAAAAGGATTCAGGCCCATCGAAAAAATCCAGCTCTACGGCATGGCCTTGGTATTCCTGGTACTTCTGTACAATTCCCCCGCCGGCCTGGTCTTGTATTGGACAAGCAACAATTTATTCAGCCTGGTAAAAAACATCCTGCAAAAAACAAAGAATTCAAAAAAAATCATTTATATTGTTTTATTGCCGCCCTGTCTTGCATTAACAATATTTTTGTTTTTTGTTCACCGGGGGGCCCTGATTAAACGGCTGCTTGTCGCCTTTTGCTGTCTGGCAATTGTTTTTTTACCTTTTATACTAAGACTGTTTTGTTATATTAAAAATAAAATAAAAACAGCCATCGATTTACAAAAAACAGTTTTATATCAAACCAGAACCTTTACTTTGTCGGTTCTTATCCTGCTTGTCTGCGCCGGTCTTACCATTCCTTCCACGGTAATAGCTTCCTCTGTAGCTGAATTTTCATTCCTTGGCGGCTACGATTCTCCTTTACATTATGTCTTTATTACATTTTTCCAATCCGTGGGCTTTTTCGGTTTTTGGTCGCTGTCGCTTTTCTTTCTCTTTTCAACCCGAATCAGGCACGGGTTGACAGCGGTATTTTCGGTTTTTTGTTTTACCTCACTCATAAATACGTTTATTTTTCAGGCGAATTACGGATTTCTTACCCAAAACCTTCATTTTTCAGATTCTTTACAGTCATCGGACGTTATAAATATCCTGAATATCATAATCCTTATCCTGGCTGCATGTCTGATTCTGGCCCTGCTTTTTACCCTGAAGCGGCGCTTTTTCTTCTTTCTCCAAGGTATTCTTTTACTCGCTTTACTGGGTATAGGCATGAGAAATGTCATAAAGATTACCCTTGACTTTTCGGCACTCTCACAAAACGCGGGGAAGAACAATACAGGAGAATTAACGGAGCTTAACAAGATTTATTCGCTTTCAAAAACCGGAAAAAATGTTATCGTCATTATGCTTGACAGGGCTATTCCCGGCTATGTGCCGTACATTTTTGAGGAAAAACCCGATTTGCTAAAATCTTTTAAAGGGTTCACCTATTATCCCAATTCTGTTTCTTTTGGAGGACATACCGTTTTTGGCGCTCCCGGCCTCTTTGGCGGTTATTATTATACGCCCCTCGAGATTCAAAAACGTTCCGACGAATTACTTGTCAACAAATATACTGATTCCATGCGCGTTTTACCAAGGCTTTTCTCGGAAAACAGCTTTACCGTTACAATAAGCGATCAGCCTAATATTAAAAATGAACTGTATTCTGACTATCCGGATATAAATATAAAAAATGTTAAAGGGAAATACACCTACCATTTTTTATCACGCCATGACGACTTGAAGGATTTTGACTATAGTGAAGTTTTACACCCCCAGCTGATACGATTTTCTTTTTTTGAATTTTCCCCATTGATTTTACGAGAATTTATTTACGATGACGGAAAATACTTAAATGTAAATTTTAGGCAGCCTGTTTTAATGACCACCATTGACAGTTATGCTTCACTTGATTTTTTATCGGAAATTACGGATATTACGGAAGAAAACGAAAACTTCTGCATCATTTTTGATAATATTCTTACCCATGAACCCGCTTTCTTTCAGGCCCCCGATTACGTCCCGGTTTTTAATGTTACCGACAAGGGGAGCGGACCATTCTCTGAAGAAAGTCATTATCATGTCAATATGGCCGCATTCCTTCTTCTTGACAAATGGTTTTCTTATCTTAAGCAGAATGAAGTATATGATAACACACGGATAATTATTGTTTCGGATCATGGTTTAAATATTCACAGTTCGTTTCTAAACAATATACAGCTTCCAAATGGTGATGAACTGGAATTCTATAATGTATTATTGATGGTAAAAGATTTCAATGCAGGAGAAAATTTACAAACCGATTATCAATTTATGACCAACGCCGATGTACCGTTTCTGGCTGCAAATGAAATAATAGAAAACCCCAAAGACCCATTTACCGGAAAGGATCTAAAACCGCAAAAAGAAGGGGGAGTTACAATAACAACCTCTCATATCTGGGCTAATGACAAACAGGGAAAATTTATCTATACAATAAAAAAAGATGAATGGCTTCACGTTCACGATGATATTTTTAAACCTGAAAACTGGACCAAAATTACAAAACAGTACTAATCCCGCTCCCATTCCCCCCAGCTTTCCTTTCTAAACAGTTCCCTTCCCTTTAATTCCCGCCTTCCCTCCAGATTAAACTGATACGGCCCGTGCCGGAGCGGCTGGGACGACACCTCGCCTACCGCCACCAGGGGCCTGTTTCTTTCCGCCAACCCTTCCGGTTCTTTCCCGCCTGTCTCCGCCCTTTCCCCGCCACTTTTCACCGATTCCGTTCCGCTTTCCTCTTTAGCCGCTGCCGCCGGGATACCGCCGTCTTCCGGGCCGGGGCCCAAAAGACCGGCGGCGGCCAGAGACGGGGTGTCGGCGTGGGTCATTAATTCCTGCGAAATTTTTACTGCGCCGCGGGAATCAAAATCTTTTACCAGAAGAATCGGGTTATGTCCTTCCATTTCGCTGAATTCGATGCCGCCGCCGTGGTAGTTTCCTCCGTGATCGGAGACAACGATTATTCTGGTATTGTCATATACGCCGTGTTGTTTCAGGTAGGAGAGCCATTTAACAAACTGTTTCATGGCGGACATAAACGTATACATGTATTCGGCGTTGCTTTCCGAACCGTAAAAGGCCGTTTCCGGTTCGTCAAACAAAACGGCCTCCGGTTTGGGGAACAGCCGCGCATCGTAAGCCCCCGATTCATGGGTAACGGCGTTCATGAAGATATTAAGGGTCCCGGTATTTGAATCGACAGGGCATAGGTCCGGTAAATAATAGAGGGCGGAAAACTCCGCCACCGCTCTGCCGTAACTGTTATATGCCGCTTCCTTCCACCACTGGCCTTTGTAATGAATCCCGTAACGCAGCGCCGGCGGGGAAGAGCGGAAGAGCCCGTATCGGAAGAGGATATCAAAATCAAAGGTGTCTATTGCTTTTTCTTCCGCATTAGGAAATTCCGCCCTGAAGCGGTCCGACAGTTTACCGGAAAGAACGCCGGCGGTAACGTTCGGCAGATCCTGAAAAATCGAAACATCCGGGACCGACTGCATGTTTGCAATGACCGGATCGGTGATGGACACCCGGTACCCCGCTTTTCCGAAAAGACGGGGAAGAGCCGTCAGCGCCTCGTTTACCTTGTCAACCAGGAGTTCATCTTTCCGTTTGTTAATTGCCGCCGGGGTATATTCATAGCCTCCCAGCATGGCGGGAACCCCGGTTACCGTACAGCTTCCGAAAGAAAGGGTGTTGGGATAAAAGGCAAAACCGTCAAGCTGCTCCCGCAAATCCGGCATATACGCCAGCGCGTCGGTCATGGCGGTTCCCTGGGCCCGGTCAAAAAACACAATAAAGACATTGCGTTCCGCCGCGGACAGCGGAAAAACCGCGGGAAAACCGGAAGCCGGATCGGGAATTCCGGCGGATGTCCGGGCCTGGAGCCGGGACAGAGCTGCGGACTGTCTGACCAGGGAAACCATGTTCACCGCTCCCAGTACCAGCAGCGCGGCGGCGCCGGCCTGAAAAAGAGCGGCCAAAAGCCGGTCCTTTCCCAATACGATAAACGCCGCCGCCAGAAGTATCGAGGCCGCCGGAACGGCTATGCTTATCCAGAGGGGAAAGGCATGGAGAAGCCGTCCGGTATCGTCAAGCCTGAAATTCCGGTCCATGACGCCATAGGACGCGGAGAGGGCAAAATAGGAGATAAGGCAGCTTATCGTCAGGGCTGCGGCCCCCGCGGCCAGGACCCTGCGGACACCGAAGGACGCGAGGGCCCTTACAAAAAGGGGGATCATCACCAGAAAGGCAAAACCCTGGAGCGCGGTCCGCAGGACAAACTCCAGGGGCTTCTCAAAATCAGCGGCCGAAGCTGAAAGAACCTGGGCGGGATTAAGAAAGCCAATCAGCAGAAAAAGAACCGCCAGGGAAGAAACATAGAGGGCTGTCATGTCGCCGCTTTTTGCGGTCAAACGGACCGGTTCATTTCCCGTTACCTTGGCGGGTCTTCCGTCCAAAAGCCGCAGCAAACCCCGCCAGATAAAGGGAACGGCCATAAGGACCAGCGCTATTCCGGTAAAAAGCACGCGGTACCGTTCTACGCTCGCCCGGCCGGACCAAATCAAGAAAAGAAAAACCCCCGCAGAAAAAGAAACGGCAAGATGCAAAGCCCTTCCGGGTTTTTTAAGCCCCGCCTGGGCGGCGTTTTTAACCAGGGAATAGACATTGTTCATGGTCCAGTAAAGGACAAGGCCCGAGGGGGAATTGTAAAGGAGAACAAGAAAAACAAGGGCCATGGCAACAAGCTGGATCCGTTCCCGTTTTTCCATATCCCTTGCATATATCAGGGAAGAGGCCAGGTTTACGGAGGTCATCAGTATGGGCATAACGTTGATAACAATTATTCCCGCCCGGGGAAGGGTTATCCGCAGCAATCCGTCGGGCACGCTGAGATTCCTAAGAAAAAGAAAAGAAACCCCCGAAAGCATGGCGGTACGGGAAAGAAACTGATAGGCGGCGATAAAAAAGGGAATTTGCAGCAAGAGGCCTATGCTTGCTTTAAGCACAAATACCGGGGAATAACCCATCTGCCGGTTATAGGTGTTCAGGATCATCTGCCGCTCGTCGCCTTTAAACACCGCCCGGATGTCCGCAATCTTTTTCTTCATCCGCTTTTGAAGATTCCGTTCTTCCTTCTGCCAGCGGTCGGCAATAAGATACACGGGCAGTGAAAGGGTATTAACCACAACGCTTAAAAAAATCACCGCGGGGCCGGGGGCGTCAAAGATGCGGTTGAACAGCACAAAAAGGAATTCCAGGATCAACCGGACAGGCCAGATAAAAAGGGTATACAGCGTTTCTCCTGTCATATCCTGTATATCCCGTCCCCGCCCCGGATTTGATCCGGGGCTCCGGATCTTGTCCCGGACAGGGCCTCTCCATATACGGCGCGGTATCCCTCCCCCATACGCTTCAGGGTAAAGCCCTTTTCCAGGATTTCCCGGCTCCGTTTTCCCATCCTTTCAAGGAGCTCCCCGTCGCCGAGCATGGCCGTAAGGCGCTTCGCCCCTTCTTCCGCCGAATCGAAGAGCCAGCCGTTTTCCCCGGGAACAACCAAATCCCTGTTGCCGGGCACGTTCCGTAAAAGAAGGGCGCAGGAAACGTTCATCGCTTCCAGCACCCCGTAGGGAAGCCCTTCCCAGGCGGAACAGGAAAGATACACCGCCGTCCTGTCCAGCAGTTTTTCCACCTCGCCGGAACTTTTCCATCCGGTAACGGTCACAACGCTCCGGTCCAGTTCTTTTTCCAAGGGGCCGTCTCCTATCCAGTAAAACAGAAAGCCCGCGGCCCCGGCGTCCTTTTTGCAGGTCCGGGCGATGGCGCTGAACAGGGCCGGATCCTTCTGGAACGAGGCAATCCCGGTAAAACCGGCCAGGGATCGTCTCCTCCACCCCGGCGGGTCTGCCGAACCGGGGTCTCCGGTCCGAGAAGGCCGCGGCGCCACTCCGTTGGAAACAAATGTGGTATTCCTGCCGAGTTTTTTGTACAGCTCCCCTTCGGAAGGGCCGCAGCCCACTACCCTGCCCCCCAGCCGGCCTCCGAATCCCTCAAGAAACCGGTACAGGTTTCTTTTTGCCGGGCCGATGTCGGTCCGTAAAAAGGCCCCGCAGTGGGGGGTATAAATAACGGAACGGATCCCCAGCAGCCGGCAGGCCAGACGGCCGAGAAAACCCGCCTTGGAGGAATGGAGGTGGACCACTACGGGTTCCGCCTGTTCCCCGTCCGCAGGCCGGGTATACCCCCGGGGCGCCAGGCGCCGCAGGATGCCCGCCAGTTCCCGAAGGGCCCGGAAATCCCCCGAAGGGCTTATTTCCCGGCCCGCGGAACGCCATTCCACAAAAGCAACCCCCGGGGGGAAACGTTTTTTAACCGCGGCGGAATCTTCAACCTGGTTCCGGGCGCCGTGGATTACAATATGCCGCATGTCGGAAAGTTCCGTGATGATGGAAATAACGGCGGTAGTTACCCCGGAAGCAAAGGGCTCCAGCACATGAAGAATCGTCACCTTACAATTTTACCGTTTTTTGATATACTTCTCAATATGTACACCCTGCGGAACATTGTCGCCTCCCTGCCCCCGGAAAAGGCGCGGCAGGACGGCCTGTGGACCCGTTTTGTGCTCCGGCCCCTGTCCTTTCCTGTTTCCTGGGCAGCCCTGAATATGGGCCTCCGCCCCGCCGGGGTGTCCTATCTTTCGGCGCTGGTAAGCATCGCCGGGGGCATACTCTTCGCCTGGCCCCGGCATTCCCTGGCCGGCGCGGGAGTTATCCTCCTGAACGTTTTTTCCCTCCTGGACTGCGTCGACGGGAACATGGCCAGGGCCAGCGGCAGGGCGGGTCCCTGGGGGGGCTGGGCGGACGCGGTGACGGGGTTTATCGCCTATACCGCGGTATTTTTTTCCTCCGGGATCTACCTTTTCCGGGAAACCCTCTGGTGGCCCGTCCTCGTGGTAACGGGCCTTACGTCCTCCGCCAATTTACTTACCAGAACGGCCTATCAGATATACAAGAACATTGTCGGGGAAAGCGCCCACGGCTCGGTATCCTTTGAGCGGCTGCTGGCCGAAAACGCGGGCATCACCGGCTTCCTGATGCCCCTGCTCCTCGTCTTTCATTTCTGCGGGTTTATGCCCGGCTTCTGGTTTATTATATGGTTTAACGCGATATTTTACGGAGGAGGCTGCGTCTTTACAATAATCAAGCTGGCAAGGAAGGCCGCGCGGTGATTTTTGAGGAATACAGGAACTGGTACCGCAAGCGGTACCGCAGGACCAGTTCGGCCCTCACCACCTGTTTTCTTGTGGCGGCGGATCTTGCCACGGTGATGCTCTGTTTCGGCGCCGGTTTTTTTCTGGTCAACCTCTACGACAGCCAGCTTATCACCTTCAGGGGGTTTATTCATTACTGGCCCTACCTTCCCATCTTTATCATTGTATTTGCCGTAGAAGATCTGTATCCGGGAGCGTCCCTGGCTCCCGCGGAAGAACTGCGGCGTTTTACCGGCTGTTCCTTCATCGGCCACCTCTTTATCATACTTTCCCGGTTTGTGTACTATCTGCGTTTCGATTCCATTTCAGCGGCTTTTATTATCAGCTGCCTGATTTCCACCGTCTGCCTTTTGATGGGGCGGTCGCTGATGAGGAGTTTTCTGAGCGTCACAAAGCTGGGAGGCATTCCGGCGGTTATCTACGGAGCGGGATACACCGGCCGGGCCGTGGTAGACAGGCTCCTTACCAACAAGCACACATGCTATATGCCGGTACTGATCCTGGACGACGATCCCCAAACGGGGGACGAGTACCGGGAGGTTCCCATCCTCCACGATACGGAGCTGGGACCCGAGCTTGTGAAGCGTTTTAACATCAAAATGGCCATCGTCGCCATGCCTTCAATTTCCCAGCCCTTACTCAAAAACCTTATCAACAATTCCGTGTCCGCTTTCCGTTATAACGTGCTGATTCCCGATATTTTTTCGGTTACCAATATATGGATGAGCGTCAGGGACTTTGGCGGAATCCTTGGCTTTGCCACCACCCGCCGGCTTACTATGTCCTGGAACCGGTGGATCAAGCGCTTTATGGACGTCGGCATTATTATCGCCGGTACCCTGCTTATCTCTCCCCTGCTGCTGGGGATTGTGGCGCTGGTTAAGGTAAGTTCTCCCGGTCCGGTACTGTACAGCCAGGAACGGATCGGCCGGAACGGGAAACGTTTCCGGGCCTACAAGTTCCGTTCCATGGTCAGCGGCGCCGAAGAAAAACTAAAAGAACTGCTTGCGTCGGATGCCGGAGCCAGAAAAGAATGGGAGGCCGCCCATAAACTCAAGAACGATCCCCGGATTACCGCCATCGGAAAATTCCTTCGGAAAACCAGCCTGGACGAGATTCCCCAGTTTATCAATATTTTAAGGGGAGAGATGAGCCTTATCGGCCCCCGGCCCATTGTAGAGGGCGAGATAAAAAGATACGGAGCGAATTTTCAGCGGATTTTTTCCGTCCGGCCGGGATTGACCGGCCTCTGGCAGGTATCGGGAAGGTCCGATACCGATTACTCGGACAGGATTTCTTTTGACACCTATTATCTGCAAAGCTGGTCGGTATGGCTGGATCTGTGGATTATCTATAAAACCATTGGGGTTGTTGTCAGGGGCAGCGGAGCATATTGATGATAAAGAAATTTGTGTGTACGGCGTTTCTTGCCTTTACGGCCTTTTCCCTTCCCGCCCAGGGGCGGTCTTTCGATCAGGTCTTTCCCGGCATTTCAGCCGGGCAAAGGGCCGAAGCCTTTTCTTCCGGCGGCTATCTGTACTCGGGAACCGCCGCGAAAAACCTGACCATCGTTCCCCGGACCGGCGGAAACATCATGGTCAGCAAGAGATCCCTGGGAGAAAATCCGGGATTTTTTGTGGAAGCCC
This sequence comes from Treponema sp., assembly GCA_031266175.1. Classification (GTDB taxonomy): domain Bacteria; phylum Spirochaetota; class Spirochaetia; order Treponematales; family Breznakiellaceae; genus JAISBN01. Next base: position 10,241 of record JAISBN010000004.1, read on the forward strand.
TGCGGGTGGTTCCCCGGAAAAACATAAGCCTCTTAAGTATTTACAATTCCCTGGAACAGATAGGGGATCTAAAAAAACACCTCTACCATTCGGCCACCAAGGATCGCTACGTTCCCCTTTTCGAAGGCTCCGTCCGGATTGAAGGCCCCCGCAAAATACGGGCATTACTGCCGGATCCCCCCCCCGCTTCGATCCTTCCTTCCATGGAAACCATGTATGTACGCCTTACCGACGCCAACTTTGGCAACTGTTACTATGAAATTTCCTTTACCACCAACCTGCGGGGCATCCTCTACCGAATCCAGAATTTCAGGACCGTTACCTTCGGGCCTATACCGGTTATGCGGGAACGGACCTTTACCGCCCTGTTGTACATCGAACCGGTTGAAGAAGGGCTGGCGGTATACTGTCTGGCCGGCGCGGAGGTGTCCAATTTTATCGCAAAGCACGTCGACATACCGTCGGCCTTAAACAAGCGGATGGATGTTATTATTGCCTGGATGCTCGCCGGAATACGATGATCACGGTTTTAGTCTGCTACGAACGGATATCCCTTTATCACACCATGGTTCCTTTTTTTCTGAAAGAAAAATCCTCCCGTAAAAAACAGGCCGGGAAAATTTTCCGCTTTACCCGGCGGGCGGACTGGTGCCTGCGGCACGACAGAAATTCCGTTCTTTTTATGGAGCGGTGTTTTCAACACCGGGAACCCAGGGACCTGTCGCCGGATGAACTGGAAACCATGAAGCGCCTGCGGGATAAATACAAAACCATCGTCTTCTTCTGCGGTCAGGGCGAAGCGGGAACCAACCGGCTTGATCTGCTTCCCTTTGTGGACCGGCTCTTTTATAAATCGGTTTTTACCGACCGGGGCAATTACTTAAAGGACCTGTACGGGAAAAATCTCTTTGCCGATTACTATCACCGCCGTTACGGCGTGGCCGACGATCCCGAATATTCGGGTGGGCAGCTTCTTTCCGCGGCGGAGGCCCGGCGGCCGGAACTGTCTTGGAACATAGGCCTGGGAACCTATCCCCGTCTCCACTGGCCCCAGCGGCTTGGCACCGTCCTGGCCCGGTCCGGTATGGCCGGATTGGGCCGGCGCATAGGAGGGAAACCCGCCGCGGCGGAGCCCCGGGAGCTTCCCCGGCCTCCGGATTTTTTCGGCGGCCGGCGGAGCATTGCCGTCCACGCCCGGATCGATCCGGTAAGCTGCCGCTCCATCGCGTACCAGCGAAGGCTGTTTCTGGACCTCATCGCCGGTTTCCGCCGGAAGGATCTCTTCCTTACCGGCATGGTTCCCCAGAAACAGTACTACCGGGAACTGGCCGATTCAAAGATCGCGCTGTCCCCCTTCGGCTGGGGGGAGGTGTGCTTCCGGGACTTTGAGGCGATCCTTTCCGGCGCGCTGCTCCTTAAACCGGACATGGGCCACGTTACAACCTGGCCCGATGTATATATCCCCTATGAAACCTATATCCCCCTGGCCTGGGACGGAAGCGATCTGCTGTCCCAGGCGCAGCGGTACCTGGAAGACGAGGGAAAACGGCGCCGGATTGCCGCCAACGCTTTTGAGGTTTACCAAAAAGCGCTGGCGGAATTGCCGGACCGCTTTGATGCGCTGCTGGGAGAATTTTTTCCGTGAGACTGCTGTACATCGATCCCGGTACGGGCAGCATGCTTTTTTCCATTCTGATCGGGGCCTCGGCCACCCTGTACTTTCTTGCCCGGACTTTTTTCATCAAACTCAAGGTGCTCCTTTCCGGCACGACGGGAACGGGAAAGCATTTTCTCCCCTATGTCATTTACAGTGAGGGAAAACAGTATTGGAACGTTTTTAAAAACGCCGTTGATGAATTTGAAAAGCGGGAAATTCCCCTTACCTTTATGAGCTCTTCGCCGGACGATCCGGTCTTTACCGGGCAGTACAAGTTTGTTCGGGCCGAATATATCGGTGAAGGCAACAGGGCCTTTGCCCGGCTTAATTTTTTGCATGCCGGAATCCTGCTTATGACAACGCCGGGCCTTGACGTCTACCAGCTGAAACGGCGAAAAACGGTGGGCCACTATTCCCACGTACTCCACATGACCGGTGATCCCGCCGGCTACCGTCTTTTCGGCCTTGATTACTTTGATTCCGTCCTCTTAAGCGGTTCCTACCAGGAAAAGGACATACGCTTTCTTGAAAAGCTCAGAAACCTGAAGCCCAAGGAACTGGTGATGGCGGGATCAGGCTATCTGGACGTCTACGCAGAAAAGATACGGGAGATGAGGGGCCGGAAAGAATCCCCGGAACAGCTTACCGTCCTGGTATCGCCGTCCTGGGGAGACCAGGGAATTTTAAACCGCTACGGTGAAAGGCTCCTGGATCCCCTGACCGCTGCGGGATACCGCGTCATTGTCCGGCCCCATCCGCAGTCGGAAAAAAGCGAAGGGGCCCTGCTGAAAAAACTGGAGCGGCGTTACGCCGATACCCGGAATCTTGAGTGGGACCGTGAGCGGGAAAACATTGTTTCCCTTTCCCGGGCGGACATTATGATCTCCGATTTTTCCGGCATCATCTTTGATTATGTCTTTCTCTGCGATAAACCGGTGCTCTACACCAGCCAGGATATGGACCTGCGGCCCTATGACGCGTCGGATCTGGATCATGAAATGTGGCAGACCACGGCGATCCGCAGCATCGGGGCAGAACTTAGGGAAGAAGATTTCCCCCGGATTGGCGAAGTGATTAACCGGGCCCTCTCCAGCGCCGCCCTGCTTCAGGCCCGGCAAAAAGCCGCCCGGGAAGCCTGGCAGTACCGGGGAGAAGCGGGAAAACGCATCGCCGATTTTATGATCAGCAAAGTACGGCAGGCGGCTGACGTGCAGGAGGGCTTTTAAGCCCTCCGGTAAATATACGTTTTTTAAAGTTGGCACAACCTTAAAAGCGGCTGATGGGAGTCGAACCCACGTCTCCAGCTTGGAAGGCTGGGGTAATAGCCGTTATACGACAGCCGCATGTAGCAGAAATATACCAGGATGTACAAAATTTGTCAACCTCTTATCCTGTATACGCCCTGTTCCTCGGCCACCATCATTTCCTTTTCCAGTATTTCCAGTGCCCTGTCGTAATCCTTATCCTTTACATCCTTGAGGGTTTTTTGTATTTCTCCCCGGAGGGCCGCGGCATTCCGGGGGCCTTCCCGTGAAAGGACCCGGATAACCGCGCCCCGGATCTGGCGGAAGGAACCCTCAAAGGGGCTTTGCCTGGCATAATGGAGGCTTTTACGGCCGGGGTTCGGGGTAATCTTTTTCAGTTCAGCGCCGTAATCCATTAAGGCCCAGTACCATACCCGGGGATTGGACCGGTCTATGGTCTCCTGTACCAGGGGAAAAAGTTCTTTATCTTCTACGCCGGTTTTCTTCTGAAAGAAAAAATGGATATACACCGAGCGGATATTGGTTTCGATAAAAACCGCCGGATAATTCCAGGCAAAGCAGGCCACGGCCCCCGACGTATAGGGACCGATGCCCGGCAGGGTGATAAGCTCCTCCGGCGTTCGGGGCACTTTGCCGCCGTACCGTTCCGTAATTGCCCCGGCGCATTCCCGGAGTTTTTGTGCCCGCCGGTTATAACCCAGGCCGCTCCATTCCTTCAGCACCGTTTCCAGGGGAGCTCCGGCCAGATCCCGCGGAGCAGGCCAGAGCCGCATCCACCGTTCCCAGTAGGGAATAACCCGCCGGGTCTGGGTCTGCTGGAGCATGTATTCCGACACCAGCACGCCCCAGGGATCGGGAGCGGAAGCGTTGCGCCAGGGGAAAGACCGGCCCCAAACCGCATAATAATCAAGGATGGTTTTTCTGAATTCGCTCTTCTGCCGCTTTGATAATCGCATCGGTAATTTCTTCGGGGTTCATCGTGTCGGTATCAATAATGATATCCGCAAAAGTATAATCATCGTTATCTATATTGTAAATCCGCTTGTACCGCTCCCGGTCCTGCCTGTCCCGTTCTTCGGTAAAGGCGGCTACCTCCGCCAGGTTTCCCCCTTCCCGCAGGATAATACGGTCCGCCCTGGTTTCGGGCAGCGCCCTAAGGTATACCTTAAGATCCGCTTCGGCAAGCATCCAGATGGCAAGCCGGGAACCCAGGACGCAGCCCCGGACTTCCCGGGCAAGCCTGACCTGCCTTGAGTCAACTTCCCTGTCCCACCAGTCGTCAAGGGCGGCCTTCTCCAGCACTTCCCTAAGGCTCATGTTTTTTTCCCCCGCAAGGCTGCGAAAGGTAAAATTAATGAATGTTAATCCCAGCTTTTCCGCGGTAAGGCGGCTGACGGTGGTGTTTCCGCAGCCGCTCTTTCCCGAAACGGCGATTTTTATATCCCGCAATTACATCCCCCTATTCCACATTGCGCAGCTGTTCCCTGACGCTTTCAAGAGCGTCCTTCATGGCCACTACTTCCCTGCTGACGTCAAGGATGACGGCCTTGGAACCGATGGTATTGATTTCCCGGTTGATCTCCTGGCAGAGAAAGTCAAGCTTTTTTCCGGGACTGGGGTTCCGTTCCGCCTCCGCCCGGAATTCCTTCAGGTGGGAATCAAGGCGGGACAGCTCTTCGGAAATCGTATATTTTACCAGGAGGGCCGCGGTTTCGGCATAGACCCGGTTTTCATCGGTTTTTTCACCCAAAAGTTCAAAGAACCTGGTCTTTACCTGTTCCTTAAACAGGGCCTCCATATCCCCGCTGTGCAAAGCAACCCTGCTCCGGGATTGTTCCAGCGTTTCAAGATGGGCCATGATATCCGTCCGGGTATGCTCCCCTTCCCGGCGGCGGTCGTTTTCAAAATCCGCCGCGGCTTTTTCAAGCAGGGGCATGATCCGTTCCAGGGCTTTCCGGGGATCGCTGCTCCGATCCGTTTCAAGCACCCCTTCCATCCCAAGAATCGTATCCAGTCCGGGCCGCTCCTCCGTTCCCAGGAGGCGCGCCGCTTCAGCGGCCGCTTCCCAATACGCCCTGGCCGCTTCCCCGTTCAGGGAAACAGAAAGGGGGGCGCCGGTCTCCCGGTAACGCAGAAACACTTCGACCCTGCCCCGGCGGCAGCGTTCACCCAGATATTCCCTGACCGGTTTTTCCAGGGCCGAAAGAAAGGGGGGAAGGGTTATAACGATGTCCAGGTAACGGTTGTTGCAGCCCTTGATTTCCACCGAGAGGGAACATTCGCCGTCCTGGTGTTCCGCCCGACCGTAGCCGGTCATGCTTTTCACAAGCCGTTCCCCCGGTACGAAAGAAAAAGTTTTTTTCCGAGCCGCCAGTTATCCCCCGCTCCCATGGTAATAAAGAGATCCCCCGGTTTAAGGAGGCTTTTAAGTTCCCCGCCGGCCTCTTCCGGTTCTTCAACATAGTACACGCAATCCCCCCGGCCGGAATCCTCAAACAGCTCTTTTGTTTTTTCAAAAAGGACCGCGCCGGTCACTCCCCCCGAATACACTTCCCTGGCTGAGCCGTAGATTTTGTGGAGGAACACCCTGTCCGCGGGCAAAAGGGATGCGGCAAAATCATCCAGCAGCGCCGCGGTTCTGGTATAGGTATGGCTCATAAAACTGACGACCAGCCGCCGCCGGGGATAAAATTCCTTCAGTCCCCGGAGGGTGGCTTTTATCGCGGTGGGATGATGGCCGTAATCATCCATAAAAAGTATGCCCGCCGCTTCCCCAAGAATTTCCGAACGGCGGCGGGAACCGGCAAAGGCTTCAAGGGCTTCCGCGGCCCGGCGTGTCTGTTCCGCGGTCCAGCTGTTTACTCCGACCGGAGTTCCGTCCGGATCCGTTTCCGCCGGACCCCCCGCCGCGGGACCGCCGCGGCATTCTTCCCCGATCAGGATGCCGGTTAAAGCCAGGGCGGCGGCGGCGTCCGTAACGCAGTGTTTTCCCGGAACCCGAAGCTTAAACTCCGTGCCGGGAAAAGCGGTCAGGGTAAAACAGGTCCTTTCGTCCGCCGCGGCATAACGCTCTATCCTGAAAGGACCCGGCGCGCTGAAACCGTAGGGAAGAAACGCCAGATCGGAACGCCGCCGGCGGATTGTGTCCGCCACTTCGGCCGCCCCCCCGTCGTCGGCGCAGTAGACGAGAATCCCTCCCGGGGGAAGCCTGTCCGCGTATTCCAGGAAGGCGTCCCTGATATCTTCGTACCCGGAAAAATAATCCTGATGATCGCTTTCCACGCTGGTCAGCACGATCCTGCGGGGGTGGAAAGCCAGAAAATGCCGGCGGTATTCGCAGGTTTCCGCCGCGAAGTATTTGTCCCCCAGGCTGAGGGTGGATCGTCCCCCGAAGGCCGACACGGCGCTTCCCGCCAGGACCCTGGCGGGGATCCCCACGGCCCGGAACAGGGCGCCGATCATCGCGGTGGTGGTGGTTTTGCCGTGGACCCCCGCGATACCTGTTGAATCAAAGAGGGCGGAATAGGCACCCAGGGCGTCGGTATATTTGACCAGGGGAATGCCCAGCCGCAGAACTTCGGCCATTTCCGGATTGGTTTCGGCATTGTATGCCGCGGAATGAACCGCCAGCCGGGCGTCCCGGGGCACGTGGGGGGGATCAAAACTTTCGTAATACGGAATCCCCAGCTCCGCGAGGATCGCGTCGGTATAAAAAACCTCGGACCGGTCGGAGCCGGAAACGTCCAGCCCCGAATCGTGGAACAGCTCCGCCAGGGCGCACATTCCCGTTCCCTTGATGCCGATAAAATACACCTTTCCGCCCCGGGCAAGGAGCGTTCCCAAATCCATACTTCATGGTAGACCATGTTTTCTTTTTTTTCAATAATGAAAGGATTGGGATGATTGAGGATGGTTGGTGATACGGTGGGTACACCGGAAAGCGAAAAAATATATTCCTGGCTCTGTTCGTTTATCAGTCTGGAAAGGGGGCTTGGGGGAAAGGCCGCTTCCGCGGCGGAAGAACATTTTAAACTTGACCGTATAAGGATCCTGGCGGATATGGCGGATCATCCGGAAAACTCCGCCCCCGTACTGCACGTCGCCGGTTCCAAGGGCAAGGGTTCGGTGACGGCAATGATCGCATCCATGCTGGAAGCCGCGGGGAAAAAGACCGCCCGGTACATGTCCCCCCATGTCAGCAACTGGCGGGAACGGATCAGCCTGGGCGGAGGCTTTTTCCCCGAACCGGTGTACACCGCGGCGGGGAAAGAACTGCAACAGCTCTGCCGGAACTACAAAGATTCGCCGCCGGCACGGCATGGCGGAGAACCGACATTTTTTGAACTGGCCACCCTGTACTTTTTTCTCTGCGCCCGGATCGCCCGCTGCGGGGCACTAGTGGTCGAGACCGGCCTGGGGGGAAGGCTTGACGCTACCAATATTGTTGATCCCCTTGTCTCGGTGATTACGGTCATTGAAAAGGAGCATACCGGATTTTTGGGGAATACCCTGGAGGCGATTGCCTCGGAAAAGGCGGGGATTATTAAGGCCGGACGGCCCGTGGTTCTGGCGGAGCAGGGAGACGCCGTCCGGGAAGTTTTTGTCAAAACCGCCGCGGAACGAAACGCCCCGCTTTTGTATCTCCCGGACCATGTGGAGATCCGGAACATACGGATACACCGGGAGGGAACGGACTGCGCTCTGCGCTTTTCCGCTTCCCCGGCGGCCGCTAAGGAAGCGGCGCTTACCGTTCCCATTCCCGGCAGAATCCAGGCGGACAACGCCGCGCTGGCGGTACTGGCGGTCCGGACCGCTTTTCCCGGCCTGCCGGACTGCCCCGGCGGTCTTGCGAAACTTTCCCTTCCCGCCCGTTTTGAACGCCTGGATAAGTATCCGCCGCTGATCGTTGACGGCGCCCATACGCCGGCAAGCATTACCCAGTGCGCCGCCACATTCCGCGAACTGTACGGCAAGGGGATCCTGCTTTTCGGCTGCGCCTCCGACAAGGACGCGGAGACCATGGCGGGAATTCTGGTTCCCCGTTTTTTCCGGTGCATCGTCACCGCTCCGGGAAAGGTCAGGGACAGCGAGCCCCGGGCGGTATACGAGGCGTTTATCCGCAGCGCGGAGGCCGAAGAAAAACGGACCGGAAGCGCCCCGCCGAAAATTTTACTTATCCCCGATACGGCGGAAGCGGTAACCGGGGCCCTGGGATACGCGAAAGAACGGGAGCTTCCCTTGCTGGTCTGCGGTTCCTTTTATCTTGCGGGGGAAATACGGAACATGCTCATGTCCCCAGGACGACGCGCTTCCGTTCGCCGCTCCGGGGATCGGTAAACTCCAGGGCAGAAGCGCGCAGGGCCAAAAAGGGCTCCGGCCCGCCGGAGCTCTTTTTGCCGCCGTACACCCCGTCGTTAACCAGGGGCCAGCGGGCCCAGGCCAGGTGGCAGCGGATCTGATGGCGGAACCCCCTGAGGATCCGCAGAAAGAAATACCGGCCGTTCATAAAGGGAAGCGATTTCCCTTCGGTAACATATTTGGCGGCGCGGCGTATACCCGCGTTATTGTCTGTATCCGCTTCCGGCCGTACCTGTTTCCGGCCCGGTCCGTAGGGCCGGAAACGGCTTTCAATGCGGAAGGGGCCGGGAAAAAGTTCCCCGGAAAAAGGGCCGAAGCCGGGCGGTAAAATTCCCGGCCCTTCGGAATACGCCTCGTATTCCTTGACAAGGAGCCCCCGTTCCTGCTGGGCCGCAAAGTTTTCTCCTGTTTCGCGGGTCCGGGCAACAAGGATCAAACCGTGGGTTTCATAGTCCAGCCGGTGCAGCAGTCCTCCTTCAAGCGCCTTATGCCTCCCGTATTGTACCGCGGACACTTCGGGGAAACGTTCCGCGGTCCAGGCAAGGAGGGTTCCCCCCTCCCCCTCGCGGAGGGGGGCGGTATGCATCCGCGGGGGTTTGTACACGGCCAGGTACCCGGAAGCTTCCGTGACAATGCCGGGAACAGCGCCGGGGGCGGTCCAGAAATCCTCCATGGGCTTATCCCCGGCCGGGCCCGGGCGTCTTGATCAAAACGGTCTCCGGTTCAGTTCGGCGATAAGAGAGCTAAAGCGTTCCGGCAGGGGGGCTTTAAAAGAGGAGGACCTTTCCTGTCCCGGCAGGACAATGGCAAGGGTCCAGGCGTGCAGCATCATCGCGGCCCCGGGAAATTTTTTATCCCCGGACCCGTAGAGGGGATCCCCCAGGATAGGATGTCCCAGGTATTGCAGGTGAAGGCGGAGCTGGTGGGTTCTTCCGGTTTTCGGTTTAAGCAGCACGAAAGAATAGTCCTTCCAGGACTTAAGCACCCGGTACCGGGTCAGGGCGGCCTTACCCCGGACCTCCGGCGGCGGGGAGCGCCGGGAATCCGGCGGAATAACGGCAAAACGCTTACGGTCCCGGGAATCCCGTATCAGCCGGGTATGGATGATGCCCGCGGCTTCCTCCGGCGTTCCCTGTACCAGGGCAAGGTAGCGTTTTTGTACGGTCCGGTCCTTGAACTGGGCGGAGAGCAGAGCCAGGGCCTCATCGTCATAGGCGGCGATAATCACCCCCGAGGTGTCCTTGTCCAGCCGGTGCACGATGCCGGTCCGCAGGGAAAGGTCCGGCAGCGGAGGATTTTCCGGCCCGGCGGATCCCGCCGCCGCAGGTTCCACCGACGGGTACAGCCGCCTCCACAACAGGGCGTTTGCCAGGGTGCCGGAAGGGTTCCCCGCTCCGGGGTGTACCACCATACCCTGGGGTTTGTTGATCACCGCGCACCGCTGGTCTTCGTAGATAAGGTCCAGGGGAATTTTTTCCGGTTCCAGGAAAAGGGGCGAGGAAGAAAGCCAGGAAAGTTCCACCATATCCCCGGTTTGGACCGGACGGGAAAGCTTTGCCTTTCTGCCGTTGATCTTTGCTTCCAGGGCCCGGCTTTTTATCTGGGACCGGCTTAAGAGTTTCAGATATTCCGCGGCATAGCGGTCCAGCCTGATTTTGCCGGGCAGCCCCTCCGCCCTGCCCGAATAACGGCAGCTGTCCATCACTCTTCCGCCCTGGACCGCTTGTACCGTACGATAATGTAATCGGTAATGCTTATGGTCAGGGAAGCGGAAACGGCAATGGCAAACATCATTTTAATCTGATCGCCATCCATGGAAACCGCTCCCGCGGCCTTAAAGGGCCAGGGAGCGTAACGCCGGTCCCAGTCGTGGGTTGCGGTCCGGTACAGATCAATAAAGGTTTTGGTAAAAAAGAGCGTAAAGGGGAAGGAGCCGAAGGCGACAATCTCCGCCCGCCGCAGGTCTTTAACCCACTGCGGTTTTCCCGCGGTGATGGTTTCGTCCGGGGGATCCGTCTCCGGGCCGGCCAGGGGAACGGGCTTAAAGACATTAAAGGAAGGGGAAAAGTCCCAGGGAACCGGCAGCACGGAACCCGAGGATCCGCTTCCGGCGCTCCCTGTCTGGGCAAAAAGTCCCGTTCCGGCAAGCAGCAGCGCCGTCCGGCAGATCCGTCCGAAAAAAACCCGCCGCCTGAAAAGATCCGGGCCCCTCATGACCGTTCCCCGAAGATCGCCGTCCCTATCCGTACCAGGGTGGAACCTTCCTCAATGGCAATCTCAAAATCGTTGGTCATCCCCATGGAAAGACAGGAGAGCTCCAGGCCGGGAAAGCGTTTCCGCACCGTATCCCCGGCATGTACCAGCTTTCTAAAGGATCGGCGGACAGCGTCCCCGTCTGCGGTATAGGGCGCCATGGTCATCAGCCCCGTAAGTTTAAGGCCCCCCTGGGAAAGAACCAGCTCCGCCGCCCTGGAAAGGGAATCCTCATCGGGATACCCCGACTTGGATTCCTCGCCGGTATGAAGTTCCAGCAGTACCGGCAGCGGCGGCTCCCGGTTAAGGGTCAGGGAACCCAGGACGGCGGCAAGCCCGTCCCTGTCCAGGGACTGGATCGCGTCGCAGACCGTCAGGGCGCTTTTTGCCTTATTCCGCTGGAGAGAGCCGATCAGGTGCAGTTCGATGCCCGGGCGGGCTTCCTTCAGGGGAAGGAATTTCCTAACCGCTTCCTGAACCCGGTTTTCGCCAAAGAGGGTTATGCCCCCTGCCAGGGCTTCTTTTATTTCACCCCCTTCGTGAAATTTTGAAACCGCCATAAGCGTAACTTCTTCGGGTTTTCTTCCCGAACGGATGCAGGCTTTTTCGATACGCTCCCTGATCGTTTCTATCCGTTCGACTATGGTCATGTTTGTTTTTCCCCGCAATACTTTTCCAGGACCGCGGCCAGGGCCTCGAAGGCTTCCGGGGGAAGCCTTTCCGCCCGGGCTTCCCCCGGAACGCCGCTTTGTTCCAGGGCCGCGGCCGCCATATCCTTTTTCATTGTACCGGAAAGGGCAAAAAAATGCTCCAGGTTGTTGACGACGGTCTTGCGGCGAAAGGCAAAAAGAGCGCGGACCAGGGGATAAAACAGCGGAACCCGGACGGGATCATCTTTCCGCTCAAAACAGAGGACTGTGGAATCCACGTGGGGGGGCGGATAAAAAGAAGCCCCCCTAAGGTTCATCAGCGGCTTTATCCTGTAGGCAGACGAACAGAGTACCGAAATCGAGGAATAATTTTTGGAACCCGGCGAAGCGGCCATCCGGAGGGCAACTTCTTTCTGTACCGTTACGACCATCCGCTTAAAAAAACAGCCCCCTTCAATAAAACCGCCCAGGAGTACCGCGGCGATGGTATAGGGCAGGTTCCCCAGAAGGCAGGGGCCCGGGGGGACGGTTTCCCAGGTTTTTAGCACGTCCCCCCGGATCAGGGTAAAGACCTCCCTCTCTTTGTTAAGGGGCATAAACAACTCTTCCAGCAGGGAACAGAACCCCGGATCGATTTCGAAGGCCGTTACCCTAAAGCCCCGCCCCAGCAGTTCCGCGGTCATACAGCCCAGCCCGCTTCCGATCTCCCAGACTCCGCTCTCCGGTTCCCCTTCCAGGGCGTCAACGATAAACTTCCGGGCCCGGGGGTTGATTAAAAAATTCTGCCCCCACTGTTTCCGGATCCCCAGGCCCCGGCCTTCAAGAAAGGCGCGGAGGGCGGGGCCGGAATTGTAGTTGGGCAATGCGGGACAATTTTCAGATAAACTCTCAGGGGAAGGGGGCAAGATAACTCCTGTACCGTTTTGTCCGTCCCGCAAGGAACAGGACCGCGATGCCTGTCAGGGGAAATCCGATACAGGCCGCGGGCGGCAGTATCCGCAGGCCCGGCGCCAGGGCAAAGAAGGCAACGATCTTTCCCAGCAGGAATTCGACAAAAGCCGGCGCATGATCAAGGAAGCCGCCCAGGAAGGGAATGTTTCCGCAGCCCAGGGCTCCCAGGGACAGGGCCATAAAGATTCCCGTCAGGGGAACCACGAGAAACCCACCCGCAATGCCCACGGGCCTGAGTATGCCGAAGAACAAAACCACGACAGGGGCTGTTGCACAAAACGCTCCCAGGGAAGCGGCCAAGCCGCCGGCCAGCGAAGGGGGAACTTCTTTCTTTACGATGGTTTCCAGGCTTCCGGTAAGGACAAGAATGCCTCCCAGGGCCAGATAGGAAAGGATAAAGGAAACCGCGGCCGCGGAAGCGGGATCCCGTAAGAGCTGGAGGAGGAAGGCCGCGGCCAGCAGGGTTAAGGGCTGCCGAATCTTCCCGGCCAGTACCATGCAGCTTCCCATCACGTACATGATCGCCGCCCGCACCAGGCTGGGCTGGGGTCCTACCAGAAAAACATAAAGGACGATAAAACACAGGCCCGCTGCGGCGGCTCCTTTTTTCCCGAAAGGTTTTTTAAACAGCGCCGCCAGCATCGCCGACAAAAAAGCCAGGTGCATCCCCGAAAGGGCCAGAATATGGGAAAGTCCCGCGTCGCGGTAAGCCAGGGCCAGATCGCCGTCCAGATCTTCCCTGGTTCCCAGAAGCAGCGCCGCGGCCAGCCCTCCCCAGGACTTGCGTTCCAGCTGTTCGAGAACAAAACCCCGGACCCCTGTCCGCAGCCGTTCCGGCCCCGGAGCCCCCCGGACCACATGGACCGAAACCGCCCGGAAACGGGGAACAGAAGCGCCGGCATTTTTGCCGCCGCTCTGTCCGTCTTCATTTCCCTCCCAATCGAGGAAGCGGCCTTCCACAAAAATTTCCGCGCCCCTGCCGAATTCCCTGAGCCGGGGCATGGTTCCTCCGGGAAAAAACACCAGCACCCTGCCCCGGGCGGAAGCGCGGGCGGTCCCGGTTCCCGGAAGGACCGCTCCGCTTTCTTTCAGTTCCAGAACAGCCATGCCCCGGCGGTCTTCGGGATCCTCCGTTCCTTTCTGAAAGGAACGGGGATCCTCCAGAAGTGTTCCCGAGAGGGAGACGATTTTTTCCACCGGCAACCCGGGCGACAGGGGCGCGAGGCCCGCTCCCGCCCAAAGGCCCGCCAGGAGGCCGCAGCAGGAGGCCGCCGCCATGCCGGGGAAAGGGCCGTACCTGGAACGGGCTGCTTTATCCGAAAAAAGGCCCCGCGGGGAAGAGGCCGCCGGGCCGGACTTGGCAGGGCGGCGGAACAGGAATAAAGCCGCCGGCAATGCCGCGGCCAGCGCCGCTCCCAGCAGCGTCGTTGTTATCAACGCCGCAGCCGCCGGACCCGCCCGGGACAGGAAGGACCGGCTGTAAAAACCTAGGGCCGCAAAGAGGGCGGCGGCGGCAAGGGGGCTTACCATGTAAGGCTGTTAAGAGCGGCCCGGACGGCGGTTTTCACCTGCTCCGGATAGGGAAGGCGAAGAGCATGGTCCAGGGTGTCGTAGGAGGCCCTGTAGCCCAGGGTCCCCAAACTTCCTACCAGGGCCAGAACAACCGTCTCCTCATCCTGGTTCAGGGCGCCGGCTTTGGAATTATACAAACCCAGCTGCAGGGCCAAAACCCTGGCCGATTCGGCGCTCCGCAGGGATGCAAGACAGCCGACGGCGTCAAGGTAATCTTCCAGCCCTGAAGGGTCGGCCCTGAAGGCGGCCAGGGTCTGGCTGTGGTATTTTAACACCAGGGGAAGGGCCCGGATCCACCGGGTTTCCCGGATCAGGGCGGCTCCCGCCCGGCAGAGTTCCCGGGCCTGGCCTCTTCCGCCCTGAAGGGCCAGCCCCGCTTCCATAACCGTTTCGCCGATTTCACCCTTTTCACCGGGATCAAGGTTTTCCCGGCCCAGGGCAAGCCGCAGGGCTTCCAGCTTTTCACCCGGAGGATTGTTCAGGATGACCCGGAACAGGAATCCGGACAAATCGCCGTTAAGACCGTAGAGGGCCCTGACCGCCCCGTCTCCCAGCTCTCCCGGATACATGAGGAACGAAGTAAACAAAACCGGATAGCTTTCATCGTTCCCCAGTTTTTCCAGGATGGCAAAGAGGGACTGGAGCATCTGGGGATCGGGGCTGACCCCCGAACCGTACAAATCGTTCTGCCCGGCCAAAAACCGGTTTATGTTTTCCGTCAGGCCGGGACTGTCCAGGGCGAGGAGGGTTTTAAGTATTTCATAGCGGATAACATTATCGGAAAACTGAAGAAACACCCGCCACAGGGTATCCGCCGCGGGACTATAGGCGTTCTCCCCCACCCCCTTGACGGCGGTAACGGTAATGTTGATCATGTCCGGATCTTCCCGGAACAGGGCGGCGTTGTCTATAACAAAACGAAGGGCCCGCTCGCAGAGGGGGCCGTAAAATTCCGCCGCCTGATCGTCGGTGGCCGCGTCCTGCAACACGTTCACCTTGGTGGCAAGGCTGGAACGGATAAAGAGCCGCTCATAGGACCGGAGTATGGGTTCCTCCGAAAACCAGGTTTCCCCCGGAGTCTGGGCGGACAGCAGCGCTCCGGCGGACAGAAACAGGATCAGGGCGGAAGCTTTGGAAAAAGTCATAAAATCCTCCTCCCTACTGTACGGCATTCTCCGCCGCGGCGCTTGCGTCGGTTCCGTTATTTTCCGCTTCTTCATCCAAAATTCTGAAGGGAAGCTCGTCGTCCTCTTCGGGCAGCATGCCGAACACTTCGCCCAGAATATGATTGCGGGTTTCAATGGACATGGGATCCGATTCGACATGAAGCAGCGATCGGTCGTCATCTTCCCGGTACTCAAGGGACCGGACGGTTCCCGAAATACAGATGGGCACGTTGTTCAGGATAAACTGAACCTTGATGTGGAGGCCGACGGCGGCTTTTCCCCCGATCAGGACGGCGCAGCCCGAATCGGAGAGGTCTTCCACAAAGCATTTCAGGCCCGGATCCATTTCTATGGTATCCGAAGGCTCGTCGCTGTCCAGAATATAGAGAAAGGCCACTTTATGGGTTTTGATTCTGACGGACCGCCGCTTCTGGGTCCGGGAAAGGTTTCCGTGGCTTATTTTAAGGGAAGCCGTCCCCCGGGAAAAAACTTCGTCCTGGACCTCGGTGTCGAACACATATCCCGCGTCGTCTTCCCGCCAGAAATATACCGAAAGCTTAAGTCCGTTCCAGGAAAAGCTGGTGGGAAGTTTGGGATTACTGGGCCGGGCAACAATCAGGTACTGGCCCGTATTTTTTATCACCCTGGACTGAAAAACTCCCTGGCCGTTCACCAAAATACGCAGGGACTGGCCTTCTTCAACCTGCCGGGTATCGGCAATGCCGTTCTTGATTCTGGGTTTTTCCATCTCTATCTTTTTACGGTAGTCGTAGAGTTTGG
The DNA here is from genome assembly GCA_031266175.1 of Treponema sp. Classification (GTDB taxonomy): domain Bacteria; phylum Spirochaetota; class Spirochaetia; order Treponematales; family Breznakiellaceae; genus JAISBN01. Next base: position 25,893 of record JAISBN010000004.1, read on the forward strand.
AAAGAAAATCCTGGGTTGCCTGATCGGCCCCCCCGGCCAGCCGGACACTGCGGACCATGTTTCTGATGCACATATCAAGCTGGTTTTGGGACCAGAAAAGCGTGGAAGGATCATCCAGGGCGCTTTTTACCGCCAGCCGCCGGAGAAGTTCTATTTCCTTAAAACTGAATCCCGCGTCCTTACCCCTGGCAAAAAACTGTATCCAGGACTTTCGCTTGTCCTTACCGGACTGGGAAAGGAACAGCACCAGAAAGCCCGAGACCACAATAATAATAACCAGAACCGTAATAAGCACTACGTAAGATTCCCTACATTTGATATACTACTGTAAAAGGAGCGGCTATTAAAGGCCTTTTTGAAGCCCTTATCCTGTTTTTCATCCTCTTTTTCCCCCGTTTCGGCGGCGTCCCGGGTCCCGCGGAAGAACTGGCTTATTCCCTGTTCTGGCGGCTTCCCGCCCTGTTCCTTGTCCTGCTGCGCCTGCGGCAGGATCCGCTTTCCCTGGGTTTCAGGAAAAGGGATCTGCGGGAAACGGCCCTGTGCCTTCCGGGGCTCTGCATCATCGGCGTACTGGTTTCCCTGGCCGCCGGCCTTACGGGAACCCCCGGAAAACCCGTGCCCGTCCCGGATAATCCCCTCGCCTGGGCCGCGGCTGTCTGCGGTTCCCTTACCACGGGCTACCTGGAAGAAAGCTACTTCCGGGTGTACCTTCCCCGCCGCCTCCTTTCCGCGGCCCGCGGCCCCGTCACGGCCTTTGCCGTTCCCGCGTTGATCTTCGGCCTTTGCCATGCCTATGAAGGGCCCTGGGGCTTTGCCAACGCCCTGCTGGCGGGGGCTTTTCTTTCCCTCATCTATATCAAAACAGCCTCTTTCCACGGGGTAGCTTTATCCCACGGCCTGTACAACATCCTGGTGTACCTGTACACCGCGGCCTCAAATCAGCGGCAGTTTTTTTAAAACCCCGGGTTTTATAATTTCAAAACCCGGCGGTTCTGGAATTTCAAGACCGGCGGTCTTGAAAAAGCTTCATTCCGCCGTGGAAAGGCGCCTGTTCTCCGTACCCCCGGCATCCGTCCCAAGCCAGAGGGTTTCCCAGGGTTCCAGGGCTATTGTTTCCCGGGCCGCGGGGAAGGGCCATGAAACTCCCCCGGGAAGCCCGGACCGCGGACCGGGAGCGGGCTTTTTCCAGACCGCTTTTTTACCGCAGAGGTTTTCCAGACACAGAACCCAGCCTCCGTCCGCCGAAGGCCCCCGGAGCAAAACAAACAACCCCCTGTTTTCGGAACCCCCGCCGGTTTCCAGGACATACTGGGGAACATCGGGATTAAAGGCCGGTTCCTTCTGCCTGAAAGCCAGCAGTTCGCCGATCCCCCGGTAGACATAAAAGCGGAAACCCCGGGGATCGTCCAGCTCTTCTTCCACCCGGTCTACGGATGGTTTTTCCCGGTTGATCGCCCGGTTATACCCCAGCAGGGCGGGGCCTTCTTTCCAGGCTTCGGAGCCTATCCAGCTGTGAAAATACACCGCGGGCAGTCCCGGCAAAGAAAACAACACCCCGTGGACCGCGAGAAAAGCCCTGGCCCGCAGGGCCGGATCCCCGAAACGTTCGCCCCCGGGCAGGGTTTCGGGGGCCACCACCGATGCCAGGGAACAGTTTAATTCATAGGGGACGTCCCCGCCGGGACTTGATTTATAGGAAACCAGCGCGCCCCGGCGCCGGGCTTCCTCGATGGTGGCGTTAAAAGCATCCTCGTCCACCAGTCCCCGGGCGGGGGTAAGCCCCACGCCGTCGTGGCTGGCAAGGAAATTCAAAAAATACCGGCCGCTTTCGGTTTTTTCGCCCCGTTCCGCCCCCGGATCCGGCAGGGTCCGGGCCCAGCGCCGCAGGGGACCGGCATCGCCGGAAAGGGCGGCGTGGAGGGTCAGGGGCGGCAGGGCAAAGTTGTACACCATGTGGGCTTCGGGGAGGGCGTCGATCCGGGGATCTCCCACGGCTTTTCCGAAATAGGAAACGTTGTCTTCGTGGGGTACGTTGGTCTCGGTCAGGATCAGCAGGGGAAGGCCCAGATAAGCGGCGATATGGCGGAACAGTTTGACCACCGCGTGGGTTTTTGGATGATGCAGGCAGGAAGTTCCGTCCTCCTTCCAGAGGTAGGCGACGGCGTCAAGCCGCACGATCCCCGCTCCCCGCCCGGCATATTCCAGCAGGATCCTGATAAATTCCAGCAGCACTTCGGGATTGGAAAAATCGTAGTCCGCCTGATCCGCGCTGAAGGTGGTCCAGACATATACCGGTTCCCGCCGGCCCGTAACGGTAAAGGGGGTCAGGAGCGGATGGGTCCGGGGCCTGACCACGGAACTCCAGTCATAATCCCCAGGTCTCGTGATGTACCAGGACCGGTATGTTTCGTCATCCGCCAAAAAGCCCCGGAACCAGGGGCTGTGAACGCTGCCGTGGTTCACGACAAAATCAAAGGCCAGTCGGAGTTTTCCGTCCAGGGCGGGAAGTTCCTTCAGGGCTTCCAGATCCTCCCAGGAACCGAGCCGGGGATCCACCTTCCGGTAATCAATGACCGAAAAACCGTCGTCCGACGAATAGGGGTGGAAGGGCAGGATGTGGAGGTACGAAAAAGCGCCTTTGTTCCGCCCTTCCAGAAACCGCCGCAGCAGGACAAGGGCCGAAGGTTCCGGAGCGGCCGCGGTTCCGCCGGCTTTTCCCGGTCCGGCGGTCCCGGTCCGGGCAGCGCGGTCCGCGGCTGTTTCAGCGGCTTTCGGGGGCGAAAGCATATCTCCGTAGCTGATTAAAAAAGCGTCCCGGTTGGTAAAGGGAAGGGGCGAAGTTTTTACCGGCGGACTGTCTCCGCCGCCGGGGGCGGCAGCAGCAGAATCGGGGACGCCGGAGGCAAAAGCGCCCTTGGCGCGGAGGATTTCAAGAAGCCTGGGAACAAGGACTTCCGCCCGCTCTTCGCCGTAGAGAAAAGCCAGCAGTTCCCGAAACGCGTGGTTCATCCGCCGTTCCTTATACCGGAGGCTTCCTGCCCCGCTGGCCGGTTAGTTCCAGATAGGCCTGATCCGCGAGGCCGAAGTTTGCCCGTTCGGAATAGGTCTTGGCATATTCGTCCCAGAGCATGTCTTCATACACCTCTCCGGCAAAACCCGTATCGATCAAATCCGTTTTTAACACCGTTTTCCGCATCCCCGTTAACAGGTTTTTGACTAAAAAAGTTTCCAGCGCCCGGCACTGTTCATAGAGCTTGCTGGTTTTGTCAATGTGAACCTGCCCGGGCACTACCCCGGGTTCCCCGGAATCCGGCCCGGAAGCGCCGGAAAGCGCCTTCTCCGTCCGTTCCATCAGCTCGGCAAAATTAAGCCGGGCTTCGGAAATCCGTTCCGCCCGGGGTCCGCGAAGAAAAAAAGAGCCGCCGCCAAATCCGCCGATAGTTCCAATTTCCGCCATAATCTTATCCTATTACCGCTTTAACGTGGTGGCGGTACCCAGCATATTGTCGGTGGTCTGGATGGTCCGGGAATTGAATTCATAGGCCCGCTGGGCCACAATCAGATCCACCATCTCCTTCACCACCGAAACGTTGGACATTTCCAGGGTTCGGTGTTCTATCTTTCCCATACCCATTTCATTGGGCCGGCCGGGGATGGGATCCCCCGAAGCGTTGGTGATCTTGAAAAGATTTTCCCCCACCGCGGTAAGACCCGCGGGGTTGGGAAAACGGTACAGTTCCAGCTGTCCCACGGGAATGGGTTCGTTCCCGTTAATCTCCGGTACCTTTACCTCCACCCGGCCGTCGTTGGTTATGTTAAGGCTTTCGGGGAGGAACCGTTCCGGCAGGACGATGTCCGGCAGAAGCCAGTAGCCCTGGGAACTTACCATGCGGCCGTTCTGATCAACCGCAAAGGCGCCGTTCCGGGTATAGGCATAGGTTCCGTCCTGGAGCTGGACCCGAAAAAAACCCTCCCCCTCAATGGCCATGTCGGTGGGATTCCCCGTAGCCTGAAGCGGCCCCTGGCCGAACATCCGCTGGGTGGCGGCAAGCTTGACCCCGTGGCCCATCTGGGTTCCCACGGGGACCACCGTTTCTTCCGTCGCGGGAGTCCCCGCGGTCCTGATGGTCTGGTAGATCAGGTCTTCGAATTCCGCCCGGACCTTCCGGTAACCGTAGGTGTTGACGTTTGCCAGGTTGTTGGAAATCGTGTCGATGTTGCTCTGCTGTCCGATCATGCCGGAAGCGCCGGTCCATAAACTTCTTACCATGCTTTTATCACCTCAAGAATAATGTGCTTGTTATCTAGCCGCTGTACCGCGCGTACTGGTTAATCAGGGTTCCCAGGGTTGAATCGTGCATCTGGATGATCTTCTGGTTCGCCTCGTAGGAACGGTTTACCTCGATCATCTGGACCATTTCCGTCACCGGGTTTACATTGGCGGCTTCGTTAAAACCCTGGTATACCTTCGGCCGCTCCTCCGCTTCAAGGATAAAGGGGTCCCCGGAAAATTCATCCGCCCGGTAGAGGCTGGAGCCCTGCTTTTTTAAGTACCGCTCCCGCTCAAAACCAACCAGCTTCAAGGTGTCCAGAAGAACAACCTGTCCCCATTCGTTATCTTCCCGGGAGATCATCAGGTTCGGATCGTCCGCATACTCCGCGTTGATCCAGACATTCCCGTCCTTGTCCACCTTAAAATTATTCGCCTGAACCCGAATAGGGCCGTTCTGTCCCAGGACGGGGTATCCTTCCTTGGTTTCCAGGTACCCTTCCTTGCCCCGCTGAAAACTGCCGTTCCGGGTATACCGTTCACCGTAGGGGGTATCCACGCACATAAACCCCTTTCCGTCCAGGGCCAGATCGTAGTCGTTTTCCGTTTCCTTAAAGGCTCCCTGGGAAAAATCCACATAGAGCTCGTTCAGTTCCACCCCGGTACCCATTTTGCCCACAATCGGGGCGTTGTCGTGGGAACCGAAGGGATTAAGAAACACCCCGTCGTCATTGGTACGCCGGAGGAGCATTTCGGGGTTGGCCTTGAACGCCGCCTGTTCCCGCTTGTAGGAATCGGTATTTACATTGGAAAGATTGTTTGCTATCGAATCCAGCCGCCACTGCTGGGCCCGCATGCCGCTGACGGCGGTATAGATGCCTTTGACCACGTTACGCTCCTGGAATCAGTATCGGTTGTTTTAGCGGAATGAATAAGGTATGATGGGACTATGTTTCCGCTGATCCGCGAAATTCTTGCCATGCCCGGCGATTCCCGGGAACTCCGGGTCCGGGGCTGGATCAGGACCAAACGGGATATGAAAAACCTCGTCTTTGTGGAACTGAACGACGGTTCCTGCCTGGGCGGCATCCAGTGTACCCTTGATACCGCCGCCTTCCCGGAATCGGCGGAAACCCTTGCCCCCCTGGGAACCGGCGCGGCGGTGGAAATTACCGGAAAACTCGTCCCCTCCCCCGGACGGGGCCAGGCGGTGGAAATTGCCGCGTCGGAAGTGCTGCTGGCCGGAGACGCGCCGGGGGAGGAAAAGGACGGCGTCCCCCCCTACCCCCTGCAGAAAAAACGGCATTCCCTGGAATTCCTGCGGGAGCTGCCCCATCTGCGGGGCCGGACCAATACCCTGGGGGCGGTGATGCGGGTTCGCAGCGGGCTTTCCTTCGCGGTCCACCGGTTCTTTCAAAGCCGGGGCTATCAGTATCTCCATACCCCTGTCATCACCGGTAACGACGCCGAGGGAGCGGGGGCCCTGTTCCGGGTAACGACCCTTGATCCCCGGCAGGGGGGAAGCCGTGCCGGTACCGGGGATTACGACAGGGATTTTTTCGGCAGGGAAACCTTTCTTACCGTGTCGGGCCAGCTGGAGGCGGAAGCCTATGCCGCGGCCCTTTCCCGGGTGTATACCTTCGGTCCCACCTTCCGGGCGGAAAATTCCAATACCGCCCGGCACCTGGCGGAATTCTGGATGATAGAGCCGGAGACGGCCTTTTTCCGGCTGCCGGAAAATATGGCCCTGGCGGAAGATTTTCTTAAGTTCTGCCTGAATTCGGCCCTGGAAAACTGCCGGGAGGATCTTGAGTTCTTTGACGGGCGGATTGAACCGGGCCTTATTGATACCCTGCAATCCGCAGCGGAATCAACCTTTACCCATATAACCTATACCGACGCGATGGCGGAGCTGGAAAAGGCCGGGGGCTTCGAGTACAGGCCCTCCTGGGGCTGCGACCTCCAGAGCGAACATGAAAAGTTCCTCACCGAAGAGCTGATCAAAGGTCCGGTGATCGTTACCGACTATCCCAAGGAAATCAAGGCGTTTTACATGAAGATGAACGGCGACGGCAGAACCGTCCGGGCCATGGACGTGCTGGTTCCCCGGCTGGGAGAAATCATCGGCGGTTCCGAACGGGAAGAAAACCTTGCCGCCCTGGAAAGCAGGATGGAGGAACTGGGTATGGACGCGGATCGCTATTCCTGGTACCTGGACCTGCGCCGGTACGGCACGGTTCCCCACGCGGGGTTCGGCCTGGGTTTTGAACGGCTTGTCCAGTACGTTACCGGCATGGCCAATATCCGGGACGTGATCCCCTATCCCAGGGCGGCGGGACAGCTGTACTGATGAAGAAAACCGCCCTGTTCCGCGTTCTTTTTTTGTTCCTCCTTCCGGCGCTTTACGCCCAAAGCGCCGATCCCCTTTACCCAGCGGCCCCTCCGCCGGAAATCACCACCCCCTCGGCGGTACTGCTGGACGCCGAAACGGGGACCCTGCTTTTCAGCCGCAGTCCTTCGCTGGTCATATCCCCCGCGTCGCTGACCAAGCTGATGACCATCCATCTGGCCCTGAGGGAAATAAAAGCGGGCCGGGCCTCCGCCGATGACCTGGTAAACCTGCCCCCGGAAAGCTGGGCGGAAAACCAGCCCCCCCGGTCAAGCCTGATGTTTCTGGGCCGGGGCCAGCGGGTTACCCTGGGGGAACTGCTCCTGGGACTGGCGGTTCCTTCGGGCAACGACGCCGCGGTGGCCGCGGCCCTGCACCTGGCCCCCACCATGGAAGCCTTTGTAACCATGATGAACGCCGAGGCGGGGCGGCTGGGACTGGCCTCCACCCGTTTTGCGGAACCCGCGGGGATTTCGTCCGAAAATACCACCACCGCCGGGGACTTTGCCCTGTTCTGCCGGACGTATCTCCTGGAACATCCGGACAGCATAGGCCTTCTCCATTCGGTGCCCAGCTTCGCCTATCCCACCGCGGCCAACGCCGATCAGCCCAGGACCATCCTTCAGTATAACCACAACACCCTGCTGGGAAAAATCGCCGGGGTAAACGGCCTTAAAACCGGGCACATCACCGAAGCGGGGTACAACATCGCCGTAAGCGCCAGCCGGGAAACAACCTGTCTGATTGCCGTACTCCTGGGCGCGGCCACGGTAGAAGAGCGGGACCGGGACGGGGAAATCCTGCTCGCCTGGGGTTTTGACAATTTCAGGACCCTGCGCCTGAGCGCCCGGGCTATTCCCCAGGCGAGGATCTGGGGGGGGAAAGAAAAATACGCCTCCCTTAAACCCGGCGAACCCCTTACCTTTACCGTCTCCGCCCGCCGGGCCGGAGTGGTCCAGCAGGATACGGAAATAGCCCAAGACCTGCGGGCTCCCCTGCGGGCCGGGACCGAAGCGGGACAGCTCATTATCAGCGACGGCACGGGAGAGCTCAGGCGCGTACCCCTGGTCCTGGGAAAAGAAGCCCCCCGGGGTTCTTTTTTCAGGGTACTCCTGGACGGCATCGCCCGCTTCTTTAAACGGCTGTTCGGAAAGTAAAACCGTTCCGGACATGTTCAGAGTCGTTATACGAAATACCGCCCTAAACTAGAAGGGAAATAATAAAAATCACGGTGAGGAAGACTGAAAACATAGGATAAAGAGTTAATTAATTATATCATGGAAACGAATAAAAAGTATTATTATTATCATGTAAATTTCCTTATGTTTTTAGGATTATTTACCTTTCTCATTGGATACATTATTTTTATTGTCAATAAAAGTAATATATATAGAATTAGTGTAATTATTCAGCCGGTTTTCCTATAGCAAGAGTTATTGTTATGTGATATACCGAAACACGGGATGGGAAACAGTATAAACATACAGGAAACCATAGAAAAGGCCCGGAAACAAATAG
>JAISBN010000034.1 GCA_031266175.1 Treponema sp.
GAGGGGGCCCAGGAATTCGCCGCCCGGAACGCCGGCGTGACGATCGACGTTTACGAAGCGGGTTTTAACCAGGCGGAGTGGGAAGAGCAGCTTACCTCGCTGGCGGCCTCGGGGAAGTACAACCTGGTCATTGGATCCAACCCCTCCCTGCCGGAGATCTGCGTGAGCGTGGGCAGAAAATTTCCCAACGTAAATTTTATTATCACCGACGCGGAGCTCGCGGGGAACCCCCAAATCGCCACCTTCCTGTACAACCAGTATGAACAATCCCTTTATTTGGGCTACCTGGCGGGCCTTATTACCCTAAGCAATATGCCCAACGCCAACAGGGATAAAAAAATAGGGTTTATCGCCGCCCAGGAGTACCCCCTTTTGAACAACCACATCCTTCCCGGATTCCTTGCGGGGGCCAAGCTGGCGGACCCCGCCATGACCATGGATTTTCGGGTGGTGGGAAACTGGTTTGACGCCAACAAGGCGGCGGAACTGGCGGGGAGCATGATCAACGCCGGGGTGGATATTTTCGCGTCCATCGCCGGCGGCGCCGCCCAGGGGATGATCCGGACAGCCCAGGAGAGGGGCGCCTATGTGGTGTACCACAACACCAACGAGTACAGCAACGCGCCGGGGGTTATTTTGGGCTGCGGGCTGATGGAACAGAAAAAACTGGTTGTAGAAATTTTGGAGGATGCCCTGGCGGGGAAGATACAGTACGGCGCTTCCCGGACCGTGGGGGTCAAGGAGGGTTACCTGGATTTTATTTCCAACGATCCGGGTTACACGAACTATGTCCCCCAGGATATTCAGCAGAAATTTAACGCCTTTATGACGGACATAAAGGCGGGGAAAATTTCTTATACCCTGCCCTCTCTCTGAGCCCCTATGGAACACGCGGTAGAATTACGGGGCGTCACCAAGATCTTCCCCGGCGAACAACAAAGGGCGAACAACAACGTTTCCCTTTACCTGGACAAGGGGGAGATCCTCTGTCTGGCGGGGGAGAACGGGGCCGGGAAAACTACTTTGATGAAGATTCTCTACGGCCTTATTCCCCCCACCCAAGGGGAGATCCTGGTAGGGGGGCGGCCGGCGGATATTCGTTCGCCCCTGGACGCCAACAGGCTGGGGATTGGGATGGTCCATCAGCATTTTATGCTTTTCCCGGATTTTACCGTGGCTGAAAATGTGGTGATGGGAATTGAGCCGGTTAAGGGCTTTATCTGTTACGATTTCGCCCAGGCAAAAAAACTGGCCGCCGAGGTGATCAACCGCCATCATTTTTCTATCGATCCCGACGCCCCGGTTAAGAGTCTTACGGTGGGGCAGATGCAGCAGGTGGAGATTGTCAAAATGCTCTACCGCCGGGCGGAGATTCTTATTTTAGATGAACCGACGGCGGTCCTTACGGAGCAGGAAACCGCCGCTATTTTCGATACCTTCCGGACCCTGGCGGATTCGGGCCGGTCGCTGGTGCTTATCACCCACAAACTTAAAGAGATTACCCAGATCTCCCACCGGGTGGCGGTTATGCGCAGGGGAGAGATGGTATCGGTCTGTAATACCCGGGATATCGACGAATACGAAATTTCCCGGCTCATGGTAGGCCGGGGGGTGGACCTTAAGGTAAACCGGGGGCGCAGGCCGCCTCCCAAGGAAGACCCGGTCCTCTCCTTCCGGGGGGTGACGGTTAAGCGGCAGGATCAGGAACGGCCCCTGCTGCAGGATGTTAGTTTTACGGTGCACGCCGGGGAGATTCTCGGTTTTGCCGGGGTGGCGGGAAACGGCCTGGGGGAGATGGAGGAGATCCTGGGGGGATCGCTGCCCCTTAGTTCGGGGAAGATTCTCCATCATGACCGGGACATTACCGGCTTTAACTCGGTAAAGCTGCGCCGGGAAGGGCTGGCCTACGTCCCCGGCGATCGTCTAAACGTGGGTTCCGCCTCCAATGCGGCGGTCGCCGAAAACATCATTATTAACCAGCGCCGGCGGCTTTCCCGGGGCGGTTTTTTGGACCGGAAGGCCGTTGAGCAATTCACCGAAAAACTCCTGGCCGAATACAGCGTCTCCGGCGGAAGCCGCCAGAGGATCGGCTCCCTTTCCGGGGGCAACATCCAAAAGGTTATTCTGGCCCGGGAAATTGTTCAGTACCAGGATTATATTGTTTTTTCCGAACCTACCTGGGGGCTGGACATCGCCTCCAGCCGGTATATGTACGATCAGATGGCCCTGCTCCGGGAAGCGGGGGCGGCGGTGATCCTGATCTCCTCCAACTTGGACGAGATCCTCGCCAACGCGGACCGCATTCTGGTGATGTACCGGGGAACCATTGCCGCGGAGATTCTCCGGGGATCCCTTGCCTCCGCCGGAACCGGGGAGGAAGATGCCGGCGCGGCTGTTGCTGTTAAAGAAGAGATCGGCGCGTTTATGCTCGGCTTAAAAACTCAAATCCGGGAGCCCCAAAAAGCCGGAACCGGGGGAGTCAATGTATAGGGAACTATCGAAAAAAATATGGTCAAAGATAAAAAATTATCTGGCCGCCTCCGGGGGGATGGCCCTGATTCTCGTTATTTCCTTTGGGGTGCTTATCGTCCTGGCCCTGTTCCTGAGCAAGACGCCGGGACAGACCCTGGGCTGGTTTTTCTTCGGCCCCGTGCAGAACCTGTACTATTTCGGCAATATGCTTAACAGCGCCGTCCCCCTCATCTTCGGCGGCCTGGGTTTTTCTATCGCCATGCAGACCGGCTGTTTCAACCTGGGGGGGGAAGGGCAGCTCTATGTCGGCGCCTTTATCACCACCATTACCGCCCTGGCCCTGGCGCCCCTGGGGATTCTGGGGGCCGTTGCGGCCCTGGCGGCGGGGGCGGCGGTTTCCGGTGTAACGGCGGGGATCTCCGGATTTCTTAAGATCCGCTGGAATACCAGCGAACTTATTACCACCTTCCTCCTTTCCAACGCCCTGGTCCTTATCACCAATTACTTTATCACCGGTCCTTTTTTGGATCCCAGCACCAATCTCCAATCCACCCGCAGGATTCCGGAAAGTTTCCGCCTGCCCCTGATTCTCCCCCCCTCCAACTTGAGCGCCGCCCTGTTTCTTGCCGCGGCGGCGGTTATCCTGGTCCATCTTTTTCTCTACCGGAGCAGGAAAGGTTACGAGCTGAGGATGGGCGGCCTTAATCAGGTTTTCGCCCGCTACGGGGGAATCAATACCTCCGGGGGAGTCCTGCTGGCCATGTTTTTAAGCGGCCTGCTCTACGGCCTGGGCGGGGGGATAGCGATCTACGGCACCTATTATTCCACCATGAAGGAATTTTCCGCGGGGATGGGCTGGAACGGTTTAGCCGTGGCCCTCATCGCCCAGAGCAAACCGCGGGCGGTGATCCCCGCGGCGGTTTTCTTCGCCTGGATTGGTTCCGGCGCGAGGATTGCTATGCAGTTTTCCGATGTTACCGTTGAAATCGCCTCTATTGTGCAGTCGGTAATTTTTTTCCTGATAACCAGCATGGTCCTTTTGGATCTCTTTAAAAAACGCGGAGCCTCCACATGAATATCCTCCTTCCCATTCTCCACAGCGCCGTTACTATTATGACTCCCCTGCTCTTTGCCGCCATGGGGGGGCTTTTTACCGAACTGGGGGGCATGTTGAACATCGCCCTGGAAGGGCTTCTCCTGATGGGGGCCTTTGGGGCGGTGTTTTTCGCCCATTTCACCGGGAGCCTTCTCTGGGGAGTGGTCCTGGGTACCGGCCTGTCGATACTTTTGGCCGCGGTTATGGGGGGGATTACCCTTAAATTAAAGGCCAACGTGTTTATTACCGGGCTGGCGGTTAATCTTTTCGCCGCGGGATTAACCGTGGTGCTTTCCTTCCGGTTCTTCCATACCCGCGGAGTAGTGGTATTCAACGACCTGCCCCGGCTTACGGCGCTCGCCATTCCCGGAATCCACCGGGTCCCGGTTTTAGGGGATCTGCTTTCGGGGCATACCTGGTATGTATACGTCTGCTGGGTCCTGCTTTTTCTCTGCTGGTTCATCATCTACCGGACTCCCTTTGGTTTCCGGCTTAGGGCCTGTGAAAACCGCGGCGAGGCCCTGATCTCCCTGGGCCTGAAACCGGATCATTACCGTTTCGCCGCCTTTCTGCTGTCCGGCCTCACCTGCGGCATCGGCGGCTCCTACCTTACCCTTAACCTCCGGGCCTTTGTTCCCAATATTTCTTCGGGAAAAGGGTGGATTGCCCTGGTGGTGATTTTCCTGGGCAACCGGCGGCCCCAGGGGCTTCTCTGGGCGGCCTTAATTTTCGGCCTGGCCGACGCCTTCTCGAATTTCGCCCAGGGCGCCTTAAACGTTCCCGCGGATTTTATTTTGGCTATCCCCTATCTGTTTACCCTGTTGATGATGATCATCGTGTCGATCTATGCCAAAAGGGCCGGCGGTATTCTTCGTTAAGCCCCGCCTTGGGGCGGCGGAATTACCGGCCCCGCCTTAGGGCACCGGCGATGTTGTAACAGTAATCCCCTACCTTTTCTATGCGGCGGACCACATCGATAAAGAGGAGTTCCGCCTTTACATCGGCCCCGGATTCGATCCGCTTGCGGCCCATCTTCCGCAGTTTATCCCGGGACTTATCGATGCTGTTTTCCAATTCCGCCGCGTAGGATTCCTGTTCCTCCGTGATCGTGCGGCCCAACTGTTCCCGGACAAAGGCGAGAAAGTCCTCTACCAGCCGGGTGTAGGGGGCCAGGGCTTCCATTTCCTTGTCCTTAAAGTAGAGCTTTTTCTTGATGCTGCGCTCCAGCAGCAAAGCCGCGCTGCAGCAGTCGTCGGTCATGTCCTCCAGATCGGAGATGATCCGTAAGAGCTGGTAGATCTTCCGTTCAGAGTGGCCGCTTAACTGGGGGCGGCGGCACTCGATGAGGAAGCGGGTCAGCTCCACCCGCATTTCATCGGCGAACTCTTCCTTGTCCCGCATTTCCTCCACCAGCGCGTCCACCGCCTGTTCCTTGTTTTTGGCGTTTTGAAGATTTTGCAGGGCGGCGCTGATGCGGGCGAACATGGAGGAGGCCAGCCCCGCCATGTCCCGAATCTCCTTTTCCGCCCGGATGATATTAAGCTCCGGGGTGTTTTGCAGCGTGCCGGAGGCATACTGCAATTGGTAGCCCTGTCTGACCGTCTGAACTTCTTCGTTCTTCTTGTCTTTGATCAGGAACGAAACCAGGGCCGCAAACTGGCTTACAAAGGGCAGGAACAGGATAGTCCCCATAACATTGAAAACCGTGTGGAACATGGCCAGGTGGGCCGCGATGCCGCTTCCATCAACGGGCCCGGGGGTAAGCATATCCACCAGGGCTATCAGCGGCCGGAAAAAGATAACGGCTACAACACTGCCCACCACGTTAAAGAGGACATGCACCAGGGCGGTGCGCCGGGCCGCGGTCCTGGCGCCGATGGCGGCCAGAATAGCGTCAATCGTAGTCCCGATGTTGGCCCCCAGGATCATGGCGGCCGCGGTTTCAAAATTGACCATGCCGCCCATCGCCATGGTGATAGTCAGGGTGATGGTGGCCGCGGAGGAGTGCATCAAAAGCGTCACCCCGGTCGCCACCCCCAGGCCGATAAGGATAGAAAGAAAACCCATTTCGGAGAACTGGCGGATAAACTCCAGGTGGGCGGGGTCCAGTTCAGGAAGGGCGTCGGTAAGGAAGCGGAGGCCCAGGAAGATAAAGCCGAAACCCATGAAGACTTCCCCCAGGTCCCGGCGCTTCCATTTGATAACCTGCATAAAAAAACCGATCCCCACCGCCGGCAGGGCCAGGGCGGAAATATCGATCTCGAACCCCACCATGGACACAATCCAGGCGGTGGTGGTAGTGCCGATATTGGCCCCCATAATCACCCCGATAGCCTGGGTGAGGGAGAGGAGGCCGGCGTTCACAAAGGTCACCACCATGACCGATACCGCCGAGGAAGACTGGACCAGGGCCGTTACCGTCATCCCCGTCAGAACCCCCACAAAACGGTTCTTCGTCATCAGGTTAAGGATCCGCTGCAGCCGGTCTCCCGCAGCGTGCTGGATGCCGTCGCTCATCACCTTCATCCCGTACAGGAAGAGGCAGAGCCCCCCGATAACCCGCAGTAACACCATGATCACCATAGCCATAACCCCAGCCTAACCCATTCGACGGAAAAAAACTATACATGGAGATCTTTTCAAAACCGCGCCGATAAAACTCTTATGTTTCTATTTTTGGGCGCATTTCCGGCGCGGGGCGCCGGAAACCGGGCTTTCCGCTTGTATCTTTTCCGCCTGCGGCGAAAAAGGATACCGCTTCAATCCCTTGCGCTGCTCAAAAACGGCATCCATGCCGTTTTTGAGCTTTGGGTTTTGCAAGGCAAAACCCAAGAAACTGCCGACGCCGGCCTCCTGCCGGCCCGGCTGCGCCGGTAAACGGCATCCCCGCCGTTTTACGCCTGCGGCGCATCTCCCCGCAGCCCATGCCGTTTTCGGCCCCGGCGGCCTCCTTCCCCCATAGGGGCTCTGGCTTACCCCTGCCGCTATACACCCGCCGCCTCAAAACAGGCAATTTTTATCTCGTTTGGACCCGCCTTACCAATCAAGCCGAAGATTCCGAAAAAAGACCTCCAGCTTCTTCTTGCTCTCTAACAGGATATCACGATACCTCTTTATGTCCGCGTCGGAACAGCGAAAAATAGGAGCGGCTATACTCAAAGCGGAAACCACCCGGCCCCCTTTCCGCAGGGCCGCGCCGACACAGCGAATATCCCGGTTTGACTCCTCGTACTCATAGGAAATATCATCTTCGCGGTAACGGACAAGCTGTTCGTGAAGCCTTTGTATATCGGTTATAGTGTTAGCGGTCAGGGCCTTAAGCCCGTCAGGATAGATATCCCGTAATTGCTCAAGATTTTTGTCGATCAAGAGTGCTTTACCAATGGCCGTTCCATATGCAGGCATAGTAAACCCCACCGTGGAACTCATCCCGACAGCATGGGGCGAATCCTTCTTCATAAGGTACACCACGTTGCCGTTGTTAATTATCGCAAAATGGGCTGTCTCCAGACTCGTATTCACTATCCATTCAATTTCCCGCTCCACAATCCCCATGATATTGGTTTTGTTGACAAACGACATTCCCACATGAAAAGCCGCGGGCCCAATTTTATAAATCTGATCCTTCCCGGAATAGGTCAAAAAACCTTTCGCCCGCAGGGTTTGCAGAATAGGAAACAAACTGCTTTTCGGAGCATCCAAGTTTACCGACAACTGTGTCAGGCTGTACCCCGAATCAGAATCCGCCAACTGTGTCAAAATCTCCAAAACCCTCTGGGTCGATCGGTGAAACGATTTCCCTTCCAACCTTATCTGTCCTTGTTTCCGGCGATAGCGTAATTACCATAATTATACCGGCAATCCCGGCTAGGGAGAAGAGAGAAGAACGGATGGCCGCGATCGCATCGAACATACCCTTGATCCGGCATGATAATTTCTATATCATTAATATATTATTTCTATGTAAGTTTTTATTCAAAATATAGGATCCGGAAAAAGCACCGCCCTTGTTATTCTCCGCCAGTAATCCCGAATTCAAAAATTTGGGCAAATTTTTGCCCGCGGGAACCGGTGAAACCCTCAATATCTAAAAAATTTCTTTACTGTATCGTCTATAAGGCGGCAATTCCCTGTGGGAAGGAGGGTGCTCCTTGCCGTTCCAGCGTACCAAAGGCGCGGATGTCGGAGCAGATATGGAGGAAAGGGGCCCCCCGCCGACAGGGGCCGCGTAACCGTGATCTGCGGCGGCAGGGAGTATATCCCGGACGATTGAATTCGGACTTGCTGATTCTCCGCCATTTTCTCTTGACAAAAAACCGGAAAAGAACATAAAATATCGTGTTCATAATAAAGAATTATGTTCGTATATACGAACAAAAATCAGGAGGAACTAGTATGGGTAAGAAACAATGGGCGCCCTTTTTCATTGTTTTGGTTCTTTTTACAGCCGGCAGTCCGCTTACGTTAAGCG
The DNA here is from genome assembly GCA_031266175.1 of Treponema sp. Lineage (GTDB taxonomy): Bacteria > Spirochaetota > Spirochaetia > Treponematales > Breznakiellaceae > JAISBN01. Next base: position 8,040 of record JAISBN010000034.1, read on the forward strand.
CCGGCGCCAGAAGACAAGCCGCCGGCCCGCGGCCTATCACCGTGTGGGCCTGGGATGACAATTTCAACATTGCCATCATGAAAACAGCCGCGGACCGTTACCGGGAACTCAAACCGGATGTCGATTTTGATATGCGGATTATTTCAAGCTCAAAAGAAGACGTATACAAAAAACTTCAAACAGGCCTCGCGTCCGGCGGAAGAAACCTGCCCGATATTGTTTTAATAGAAGACTACAGTTTCTATCAGTATGTGGGCGCCTACACAAAGTATTTCTATCCCCTCAACGATACGCTGGATTATTCGCAATTTTCCCCCTATAAGGTCCAGGTAATGACCTTAGACGGCAAACGATATGGTCTTCCCTTCGACACCGGGGTCTGCGCTGCATTCTACCGCAACGATATTCTGGAAAAGGCAGGTTTCACCGGGGCGGATATTACCGACATCACCTGGGACAGATTCCTTGAAATAGGGAAACAGGTCGAGGCAAAAACCGGCGTCAAGATGACCATAGCCAACGGCACCAACTGGTCATCGTTTTTCCGCATGATGATCCAGTCCGCGGGTTCGTGGTATGTCGATGCTAACAACAACATAACCATCGCGAATAATTCCGTCCTGCGGGAAACCTTCGAAACGGTCAAAAAACTTCGTGACGCGGGGGTTATCCTTGAGTGTGCCGATGATTCCCAGCTTGCCGGAGCCATCAACGGCGGTACGACCGCTTCCGTCATCAACGCCGCCTGGCGCGTTTCCACGGTTAAGGCGGAACCAAGCCAGTCCGGTCTGTGGCGG
>JAISBN010000062.1 GCA_031266175.1 Treponema sp.
CACCGGCCTTGTGCCCGACGCGTATTTTTCGGGAACCAAAATAAAATGGATCCTGGATCATGTGGAGGGAGCCCGGGAAAGGGCAAAACGGGGGGAGATACTCTTTGGCACCGTGGATACCTGGCTTATCTGGAAACTTACCGAGGGAGCGGTCCATGTAACGGATTATACCAACGCAAGCCGCACGATGATCTACGACATCAAAAAACTTGACTGGGACGAAAAACTGCTTGAAGCCCTGGATATACCCAGAGCCATACTTCCCGCCGTAAAACCCTCAAGCTGTGTTTATGGCGCCGCCAAGATCCAGGGCGCGGAGATCCCCATCTCCGGTGACGCCGGAGATCAGCAGGCGGCCCTTTTCGGCCAGTGCTGCTTTGACAAGGGCGAAGCGAAAAATACCTATGGTACAGGCTGCTTTCTCCTGATGAATACCGGAGGGGAAGCCTGCGAAAGCAAAAACGGCCTCCTTACCACAATTGCCGCGGGCTTAAACGAAAAGCCGGATTATGCCCTGGAGGGGAGCGTGTTTGTGGGGGGAGCGGTGGTCCAGTGGCTCAGGGATGAAATGCGCTTTATCACCGAAAGTTCCGACGTGGAATACTACGCGGGAAAGACAGAAGATTCCGGGGGAGTATACCTCGTGCCCGCCTTCACCGGCCTCGGGGCCCCCTACTGGGACATGTATGCCCGAGGCTGCATTATGGGAATCACCAGGGGTACTAAACGGAACCACCTTATCCGCGCCGCCGAAGAATCCATCGCCTATCAAAGCCTCGACCTGGTGCGGGCCATGGAAAAGGATACGGGAACCAGAATCGCCGAGCTTAAGGTGGACGGCGGGGCAAGCCGTGACGGCCTTTTAATGCAGTTCCAGGCGGATATCATGGACGGCCGCATATGCCGTCCGGTGATACGGGAAACCACCGCCCTGGGCGCGGCTTTCCTGGCGGGACTGGCCGTGGGTTTCTGGAAGGGCCGGGAAGAATTAAAGCGCCGCTGGGGAATCGACAAAACCTTTACTCCCCGCATGGAAGGCGGCGTACGGGAAAAACTTCTTGCGGGATGGCACAAGGCTGTGGGCCGCAGCAGGGACTGGGCGGAATAGGCCCCCGCGAGCGCAGGTTTCCCCCTTTAATCCTTTTTTCCCAGATGAAATACACTGTGGTACATCATGAAATCCTATTGATAGTAGGCCCTATCTATTTTGGGTAATGCTTGACATAATGATAGGGAAAAAGGATAGAATTGGGTATGAAAAAGCTAACACTTTTGGTAATCTTGTTAAATAGTTTTATTTCATATAGCCACGAGCTGTCAGGAGTCTGGTATATTAGCCGTAACATGCCACTTGAAGAAGAACTATTACGGAGTGAAACAACCAGTTGGGGCAAAGTGCAAACAACTGCGGGCGCTGTTGTTTTAGATCTTGAAAATCCCGAAAAATATTTTTCTTATAGCTCAATGTATGATTATTACCGTGCCCAGATACAGGAGGTAAAAAAAGATGGTGATTTGTATACTTTGATCATTGATAATAATGATCCGCCTGTATATTACAAGATTAGGTTTTTAGAATTTGATAAAATAAAATTCCTTGAAAATGAATACTTATCACCCGAATATTATAGAGTTACATCTCCCCGATCGGCGGATTCCGAATCTGATAATCCTCCCCTTGATATGTCAAACTATTCAACCACCCACCGTACCCTGGACAATCTACGTTTACGAGACGCCGCCAATACCAGCTCACGACTGGTTACTACCCTGCCAAAAGATACGGAGATACAAGTTATCGAAACGGGGTCTTCCACTACCATTGATGGGATAACCGCTCCCTGGGTAAAAATAATAAGCAGTACCGGGTATACCGGCTGGTGTTTCAGCGGATATTTGGAAGAAGTTAAGAAACCAGAACTTGTGCAGGAACGGATTGCCACTTCCGTATGACTTTCCGCGGAAGGCAGACTAACCATGACACAATCGGCCAATCTGTGCGGAATGAACATCTTCGAAGAGGTGTATAGCGCCATGGAGGCGCTGTAACCCCTGCGTTATCAACGCTTATTGTGTCAAGTCCGTGGTTTTGATCAACTCAAAAACGCCTTCGGTGTCTTCGTCGGAGTACTGGAATACCTTGATAATCCGCGCCTTCATGCCCGTGTCGGTGATGTCCGCTATAGGCACGGTGAAGGTAACCCCGTGCGGATAGCTCTGCCATTTATAGGCCTGCCAGCCGGAGTTGTAGGTAAGCGCGTAGCTGGTATAGACCAGTCTGGATGCCCCTTCCGGCTGACCTATGCCCGTCTGGAAGATATTCAGGCAGCCGTAATCGCCCCGCGAAAATTGGGTAAACCGGGCGGGTGGTTCTTCGGTTCTGGCAACAACCGTGCCGTCTCCGTTGACAAGTTCCGCCTGACAAAGGTAATGCGTGTAGATGCTCGCGCTCATCTCCAGGGCTTTCAAGGTGTTAAGCGCCGACTCATTGGTAACAAAGCCGCTGTCTCCCCATTGTCCGTCATCGGTTTGGGAATAGCCGACGAAGCCGCCCGCGCCGAATTGGAAGGTGTAGGCTGCCGTCATATTTTGCCGGTTGATTCCCGGTTCGCTCAAACGCTGTTCCGAAAGGTCGAGTATGAAATCCTGCAGGAAGGGATTGTTGGCTTTGAAGAAGTCCCTGGTCTCCTGCCGCAGAGCGGGCCAGCGTTTTTCGTTTTCCAGTTGAATTTGGATGCGGTTGCCGCTAATGCCCCAGGGATTATCGCTTTTTATTTTTGTCTCAAGCGCCTCCCTGCGGGATGCCGCTTCGGTCCTGACAGAAGAATATTCGGCATTGTAATACCAGTAGAGGGCGATGCCAAGCTGTTCTGCCTCCTCGGCGGCGATACCCTGAGCCAGCCAGTCTTTCGCCTTTGCGGCATCCACCGGCCAGAAAATCGATCCGGCAGGCACTTTACTTTTAACTTCCGCCATTTTTTGCCGGGCTTCGTCCGCTTCCGCAGTAAGGCCATGGGCAAGGGCATAATCAAGGGCTCTCTGGTAAGATTCAAAAGCGTGTGCAAAATCATTTTTACGATCTTCTTCGTTTCGTACTGTTGATTCTGCCAGCATCATATCAGCATCTCCAATATTGAGGAACAAACGAACCCTACTTGTCCCTGCCGGCTCGCTCGCGCATCCCGCCAATACTACCGCCAGTACCAAAACCAGCGCCGCGCACAAAACCGGAAACACGGTACGCTTTTTCATACAAACGCTCCTTAAGATATAAAATAAATTACACCCGAAAAAAAGCCGAAAAAGTTTTTCAACCGCAAAGGCGCAGAAGGCGAAAAAGTTTTTCTTTACTTTTTCGCCTTTTTCGCCTTCGTGGTAAAATCTCTTCTCTTCCTCTTAAGGTACAACCGCACTCAGGATAGGCCCGAGCGGCATTTTCGCCGCTTTTACCTGTTTTATGAGCCCGTTCAGCCAGGTGAACGGCCTGTTTAGCCGGCTCAACGCTTTGTGCAGCCGGATGAACGCCCTGTTTAGCTGGATAAGCGCTCCGTTTATCCAGATGGATACTCCATCCATCCAGATGGATGCTCTGATTAGCTAGATGGATGCTCCGTTTAGCTAGATGGATACTCCGTTTAGCTAGATGGATACTCCGTTTAGCTAGATGGATGCTCCGTTTAGCTAGATGGATGCTCCGTTTAGCTAGATGGATGCTCCATCCATCTGGATAAGATGGTCTGATTAGCTGGATGGATACTCTGGTTATCTGGATAGATGCTCCGTATATCCCGTCGACTGCCCCGTTCCGCCATGGCGCGGAGGCCGGGAGACAGCGGAATACCGTACAATACGGGCTTGTTTGCGGGAAAATGTAGATGTATGCTATAAAACGATAGAGAACAACAGCGTTTGTAAGGAAATGTTACTAAACAGCACCAAATGCGGGGGTAAAGGCATTGTTTTCTACGATAGTACAAGGATTATACAAAAACCGCATAGAATGGGGAATAACCGGGACCGCTTTTCGCGCTGTTCCTTGCGTAACCGCTGTTGTGTTCATTGCCCTGTCAGTATCACCCCGGGCGGGGGATTTTGTCAACTGCCAAAAATCCAGCATCCATGCTGAATTTTTGGCTTGTAGTTTGCTGCGCAAACTACAGCTCTATCCGCCTGGCGGCGGGCAGGTATGGTTACAGCGCCTTCCATGGCAAGAACCCGCTCACCAGCTCGCGGGGGAGGCCCGCTTCGCGGCCGCAACCGGCATCCTTGGCAATGGACCCTCACGGACAAACACGGCTTTTAGTTTCAAATTTATATTTTGTCCGTGTTGGTCTGTGTCTGTCCGTGGTTATGGATTATCCGGCTATGACTTTTCGCAGGGCTTCCAGGGTTTCCGACGCCTGCCGGTCGGTTTCGACCTGAACCTGGGCTTCGGTTCCGTCGGGCCGGGAATAGCGGACGCGCAGCACCGGGGCGGCGGGGGCCAGCAGTTTCTTCCACCAGCGCTTTTCAATTATCAACTCGGGCAAAATAATTTTTTCCCGGGGGATAAAAAAAGTTTTTTCCCTGGGAGCTTCGCCCCCGGTTGTAATCCTGGAGATGGCCATGAGCCACCCTTCGTGGGGAAAATGATGGAACCGGAAACCGCCGGAGGTGGCAATAGCCAGGCCCCACAATTCTTCGGAGTATTCATCCCAGCCGCCCAGGTACCGGCCCAGGGATTTGGCCAGGACCTTTTCGCCTACCTTGTCTTCGTAGTCTTTCCAGAATTTACCGGCGTCAAATTCTTCTTTTTTTCTAAGGAGCATGGGCACAAGTATAGCATACTTATTCCCGTTCCGTACATTCCTCCCGGCGCTTTATCCCCGCCGCTTGATCAGCCTGAAAGACCAGTACACGATGTTAAGGAAAATTCCCAGAAAGAGGGTAACCCCCCAGGTGGTCTGGTGGGCAAAGGGATTAACAAAGCGGTCGCCAATATCGGTAAGTACCTCCGACGTTCTGGTAAAAATATCCCAGGTATTCCACCGCAGGTAGCGGCCGATATAAATGCCGAAACTGCCCACAAAGAGGAGGAAGCCCGAAACGCCCGTTACCAGGGGCCGGGGCAGCCGGCGGACTAAAATCCGCTCTATGTCCCAGAGGCTTAAAAACCCAAAGAGCAGCCCCGCCCAGGCATAGGAGAGGATCATCAGGGTATCGTACCAGACGGGCATAGTCCGGATAACCCTGAGGTGAAAGAGATCGGTAATAATATACGGGGCATTGGGAAAAAACAAAAGCCAGAAAATCAGCAGCGCCATAACGCCAATAACGGAACGCTGAATCTTTGGTTTGATAAAGGACAGGCTGGTTAAGGCCCAGGGAACAAAGGCCAGGAACAAATTCCAGTTAAGGAAAAAGAAGCCCCTGGTTCCCGTGTAGATCCAGCGGAACACCGACGCGCCGAAACAAAACAGCGACAGGATAGCCATAAAAACCGTTTCATCCAGCCGTTCCGCTTCCCGTAATTTGTTAATCATCCCGGGACCTCTTGTGCTGTTTGGCGGAGCCGCCGGCGGATCCGGGTTTGGAACGGGCCGTTCCGGACCCGCGCTGCCGGGATACTTCGTACAGAAGGATCCCGGCGGCCACCGACACGTTCAGGGAATCGACCCGGCCCTTGCAGGGTACGGAAACTATGCCGTCGCAGCGTTCCCTCAAAAGCCGGGAAAGGCCCCCCTCGCCTCCCATAACCAGCGCGGTACGGCCGGTCAGATCCAGGCTGTGGACGGCCCTGCCGTCCATATCGGCGCCGTAAATCCAGAACTGCTGCTCCTTGAGCAGTTCCACCGCCCGGACCAGGTTGCCCTCTTCGGCATCGGGTACCCAGGCGCTGGCTCCGGCGGAAGTCCGGGCGATGATGGGGGCGTTTTTCGCGCTCCGCCGCCTCCGGCTTACCACCAGATCCACGGCAAACTGATCGCAGGAACGGAGTATGGCGCCGTAGTTGTGGGGATCCGTGATTTCGTCCAGGACAAGCACAAGGACATCGCGCCTTTCCCCCAGCCCGGCAAGAAAATTCTCCAGGGTAATCCCGGCGGAAACGCCGCCGTCCTCCACTTCCAGCACAATCCCCCGGTGGTCCGGGGCCAGCCGGTCCAGGCCGGCAGCGCCTACCCGGTCAATGCGGATCTTTTTTGCGGCGGCAAGATCCATCAATTCCCGGGCCCGAGGGCCGGGTTTTGCCACCAGCAGGGGGCCGCAGGACGCGCCCGATTTAATCCGTTCTTCTATTGCGTGAAAACCCGAAAGATACGCCATCACTATGTATAATAGCGGCGGCGGCGCTTGTTGGCAACTCCGTCCGGGGCCTACTCTTTCCAGGGAAAGAGAAAATCCCGCCAGGTTCGGTCACCGGTTTTTTCCTTTTCCTCCGCCAGGATCGCGTCCCAGTCTATCTGCCCCTTGCGGTTCTGTCCCGGTGAATCACGGAGCTGTCCGGCTTCTTCCCGCGGCAGGCGGTACTTCAATGTCCGCAGCCGGAAACCTTCGTCCAGAAACAGCAGGGACCAGCAGGGACAGGGGAGGATGAGCGCCGGCAGAGCCAGGGTAAAAAACAGGGAAAAAAGGCAGAAGCCGGGGTTATCAAAGAAAAAGACGGCGCATTTTTTCAGGGTCCCCAGGGGCTTCCGTTGTGGGGAAGAACCGCCGGACCGGAAAAAAGCCGCGGGATAAAACTGGATAATTCCCAGGATCCCCAGACAAAGCCAGCAGGAAAAAAAAGCCGCCGTCTTAAGGGTTAGGGAACCATACCCCAGATACCGGATGGCGCCGCCGGCCAGGGCGCAGATCAGGGCTCCCGCGGTAAAAAGGATCACCCCGGGAACCAGGGCGCTTTTCAGATGGGCCGCAAAATCCCCAAGGGTCATGCCGCGGTATTCGGAGGCGTTTTGTACGGCCGCCGCCGCGGCGCACAGATACACGCAGAGCCAGTACAGCAGGATACAAAAAAGCGCCAGCCCAAGTCCCGCGGCCCCGCCGGTTTCCGCGGCCGCCCCGGCCGCTCCCGCGGCGGCAAGGCGGACCACCAGCGGCGGCAGAACAAAAGCCGCGGACAAGGAAAGCCAGAACCCCAGGTTAAGCGCCATGATCCTGAAAAGGTTATCCCACAAATCGTAGAACGTTTTTTTCAAGAGGAAGGGGATCACCTTATAAAATCCCGCTGCGCTTGACTTCGAGATAGCGGCTTACCAGCGCGGAGCTTAGTTCCCCGGGGGTACATTCCAGGGTGAGGATCCCCATGTGTTCCCAGGTTTTGTAGAGCCTTTTCCGGGCCGCCAGGTAGGCAAAGGCCGCCGCGGTTTCCAGGGCTTCGTCTTTGTCCACGGGAATCCGCTTGGCAATGGATTCGGCCTCGGTTTCGCGGAGGCTGACCAGCAGGACCAGATGACGGCGGCGTATATGCCTGATTATCCAGGACAGGGACTCCCCGTCTTCTTCCCGGAAGTTGCTGATCATGATGATAAAGGTCCGCCGTTTAAGCCGGGCCAGGGCGCTTTCCAGGGCGGAAAAAAGGGACGAGGGGGCCGGGGCGCTTTTAACATCGTAGAGATTTTGCATCAGCGAAGAAAGGGCGCTCATGCCCTTGCGGGGAGGGAGCCACCGTTCTTCCGCGCCAAAACAGGCCCAGGCCGCGCTGTCACCGTACTTGAGGGCCACCCAGGAAAGAACCAGCGACGCCTCCAGGGCGCTGTCAAACTGGGTCCGCCGCCCGGCGTCCTTCGCCGCGGTATCCTTTGCCAAGGCGTCTTTCGCCAAGGCGTCCCTCGCCGCACTGCCATCCCGCAGTGCCGCTTCCCCCCGTAGCGGCGCTTCCTCCTGCCGGTGCAGGCGGTACCCCGAATCCAGGAGGAACAGGATCTGCTGGTCCTGTTCCTCCTGGTATTCCCGGACTATCACTTTCCGCCGCCTGCCTGTGGCCCGCCAGTCTACGGCCTTAACCGAATCCCCCTTCTGGTATTCCCGCAGGCTCATAAATTCCATCCCCTGGCCCCGTTTCCGTATATCCCTCAGTCCGGTCTGTTCCAGGATGGAACGGAGATCCCCCGCGCTGCCGGCGAGTTTCTTAAAGTCAGGGAAAGTTCTGCCCCTGCTGACGCAGGGATGCTTTACCTTAAGCCGCCAGCATCCCAGGAATGAACTAAGCAGGATTTGGATTTCGGGGAATTCCCAGTCCCCCCGTTCCAGGGGAAGCACGGTATACTCAAAACGCAGGGTTCCGTTTTTTCCCGGCATTTTTTTCAGAACCGCGGGGAAAGCGGAAACTTCCATGCTGCCGGGGTAAATATCAAAAAGCCGCGCCCGGCGGGGGGCAAAGGAAAAACGGCCGCTGGTTCTGCGCAGGGTGACGGTGACGGAGCTTTTTTCGCCTAACGCCAGGGCGCTTGCCGCGGAACGTTCGGCCTTGAGCCTGTCGGTGAGCAGGAGCAGCGCAAAGAAATCAAGGATCACAAAGGGCAGGGCGCCCAGGCCGGTGAAGGTCCAGACAAAAAAAAGGGTTTCGGAAAAATAGGCCGCCGCTCCCAGAAAGAACCAGCAGAGCAGGGCCGTAAAAAGGACCGGACCGGGTTTCATGTCCGGGGCGCCTCTATGGAAGCCAGGATCCGTTCTACGATGGCGCTTTCGGTAAGGCCCTCCAGTTCTCCCTCCGCCGACAAGGTAAGCCTGTGGGCCAGGACGGGAACGGCCAGGGCTTTTACGTCGTCGGGAATAATAAAATCCCGGTCTTCCAGCAGGGCCCTGGCCCGGGCGCAGCGAATAAGGGAAAGGCTTCCCCGGGGACCCGCGCCGCTTTCCAGGGCCGGCATGGATCTGGTTGCCCGGCACAGCCGTACCGCGTAATCTATGACTGCCCTGTCGCAGCGTATATCCACCACCAGTTTTTGCAGCGAACAGAAATCGGCGGGGGTAAGGACGGCCCCGACATCCGCCACCGACAGTTCCGCCCCGCTTCCCCGAATCAGCACCCGCTCTACCATGGACTTTTCCTCATCCTCCGGCGGATAGGAAACCAGGGCTTTCATCAAGAAGCGATCCTTCTGGGCATCCGGCAGGGGATAGGTTCCTTCATGCTCAAAGGGATTTTCCGTGGCCAGTACCACAAAGGGTTCGGGCAGTTTATGACTTATCCCGTCAAGGCTTACCTGGAATTCCTGCATCGCTTCGAACAGGGCCGCCTGGGTTTTTGCGGGGGCCCGGTTAATTTCATCGGCTATAAACAGATGGGTAAAGACCGGTCCCTTTTTTGTTATAAAATTTCCCCCGGCGGTATCGAGGATTACCGACCCCGTAATGTCGCTGGGCATCAGGTCCGGGGTAAACTGAACCCGCCGGGATTCACCTCCTATGGCCTGGGCCGCAGCCCGGACCAGCAGGGTCTTTCCCAATCCGGGAACCCCCTCCACCAGAATATGCCCCCCCGCCAGAAGGGTGATCAGCAGATGCCGGATCAGTTCTTCCTGGCCTATAAAAGCTTTGGCAATTTCGTCCTGTACCCTGCGCAGGGCTTCGGCGGCGGAAGTAACGGTAAATTCGTTCATAGGTTCTCCATCCAGTGGGCAATAAATTTTTTCTGCAATTCCATAAACTGTCTGATATCAAGAGGATGCCGCGGCTTCCCGCCCGGACTGCCGGCCCGGGAGGAAACTTCGCCCGCCAGCAGGCCGGAATATCCCAGCTCCTGCCGGTAGATTTCCAGATACGTGTCCAGCGCGCCGTACTTTTTCATAAAGCGGCCTTCCGCCAGAAACCGTTCCCCCAGGGCCTTGCCGGGCAGTTTTCGTACCGGCTTGTTCCGGCCAAAGAGGGGAATCACCATCCAAAAACCGGCGATGGTAAGAAGCAGGGCCGCCGTAAAAAAAGCCAGGGGATTACCTTGATCAAAGAGGGCGCCGAAGAAATGCTGATCCGGTTCAAGCCCCCAGAAGAACAGAATCCCCCCGGCCTTTCCCTGCTTAAAGAGCAGATCCCAGGTAAGATCGGCGTTATCCCTGTTCTTCAGGGCAAAAAATTCCAGAAACCGGGGCTGTCCCATAACCGTAAAGGAGCCTTCCCCCAGGGAAAGGGTTACCAGCCGGATGCCCCCGTACTTCCACAATACGGCAATGTCTTCAACCCCTTCTTTTTGTTCCACCACCCGGAAACCCTCTTCCCAGTGGAGGCTGTAGGGATTTTCCGGCTCGTTTTCCGGTTCCGGTTCCGCGGAACCGCTGTATCCCTCAATGCCGAATTCTTCCAGCAGGGCGTTTAATCCCCAATTCCGGGCATCCACGGAAAGAACAAGATGGCCGCCGTCTTTGATCCACCGCTTTAATTCCGGGGCGTTGTTTTCCCCGTCTCCGATCCAGTCAAAAGAGGATGTTTGTATGAAAACCGTCTTTTCCGGCGCCGCCAGCAGAAGCGAAATATCCCCGGCATCCAAAAACCGGTATGCCAGGCCCGCAGCGCTCATCCACCGTTCCAGGGCCAGATGGGGATTGGAGGCCGCTTCCCGGGATGGGCTGATATGTTTTTCGAAGGGAACCCTTTCCATCCGGGTAACGCAGAAGAGGACGGCAAAAGCCGTGATAAGCGCAATAATGATAAAGAGGACCCTGGAGTTCACCCCGTTCCCCCTTCGGCGGCCAGTCCCCGGCACGCTTCCAGGGACGCGGCAAAACTTCCTTCTTCGGGGGTTCTTCCGCCGTAGGCAAAGGGAATCCAGCGGCGGATAAAGTTTTCAAAAGGGCCCGCATCCACCCCCGAACGGCGGACCAGGGCAAGGGCTTCGTATTCGGTGGCTTCCCCGGGAAAACTGATGCCCCTTTTGGTCAGGGCGGCGATAAAAGCAAGAAAGCACAGGGCCCAGCCTTCCCGGATTTTTCCCTCCCCATGGAGGGCGGCGGCTTTTTCCAGAAGCCCTTCCGGGTCCGCGGCGGTTTCGACCGTGCCGCTCAGGGTTCCTCCCCCGGTCCCCGAAACGGAAGCCCGCCTTTTTTTGAGGGCAAAGCGCAGGCCGAAAACCAGGCCCGTCACAAGCGCCGCGGCTACAAAAGCCCGGAGCAGCAGGCCGGATACTTCCTGGAGCTGGGGGAGATCCCGAAACCGGGGAACAGCGGCGGCGCCTTCGTTCTTTTTAAACCGAATTCTCCAACTCTGTCTGCTTGTTCCAAAATCCGGGGAGGTATAGACCTCTTCCAGCAGGGCCGCGTCCCGGGCGTCCGCCGGTTCCGCCGTGTACAGTTCGGCGCTTACCGCTTCGGCGGCCGGGGCGGGGGGCTCCGCCGTTTCCTCCGCCCCGGCGGGAACGGTACAGGCCAGCAGCGCCGCCAGGACCGCCGCAACGGCGCTAGGCGCCATAGCCGTCTTGACGGCAGGCGTCTTTTGGCCGGCAGCCGTCTTTTGGATGACAGGCGCTTTTTGGGCGTTCTCCTTAAACAACAGTTCTATGTCCCAGCCTTCGGTTTCTACCCTGCTGTTAATGTAGAGACCGAACCCCATGCAGACATACAGGGATTCGATCAGGATATCATTGAACCAGCTGGTAATCAGCATGATACCCATACCGTTTTCAAGAAAGGTCCATACATTGGGAAACACCCAGGGAAAAAAAAGCCGGCAGATAACATAGGCAAAGGCCGCTTCCCCCAGGCTCAGGATCGTTTTTAAACCCAGGCAGATCAGGGTAAGGGGGAACCCAAAGTCCAGGCTGTTTCTGCTTAAAAATTCCCTGCGCCGCCTCAGCTGCCGGCCCTTCTGTTTTTCCAGCGCGACAATAGGCATCCGGGCGGAACGCCAGGGAGAAAACCTCCGCCACAGGAGATCCCCCGCCAGGCCCTGCCGGATGGTTTTACCCAGCCCCTTAAAAAGCCGCTTGACCGGGGAACCGGGCTCAAAGAACCGCACCGACACCACCTGCAGGGTAAACCGGTCCATCAGGGGAAGCGCCCACCACAGAACGATATTTGCGATAAAGAGCTTGTCCGGGGGAATAAACCGGGCGGCGGCGGTACACAGGGTTATGGGGATGCCGATAAACAGCAGCAAAGGTTTCCAGTTGAGCCTCCACAGCAGGATACCCATATCCGCCGCTTCCCAGCCGCTGCGCCGCCGTAAGGTTACGGCCTTTTCTTCCATAAGCGCCTTCCCGCGCAGGTAAAGTAAAGGATCACCAGAACTATCAGCGCCGCCCCCGTTCCGTACCGGATCCCCTGGGGGATTTCGTGCCGGGAGGACCAAAAGGCTTCGATCGCCGCCGCGATAACCAGCATCAGGGCGCTCCCCGCGATAATCGGCAGGGCGGTCCTGCCCGCCTCCCGGAGAGATTCTCCCCTGGTAAGACCCCGGGTAACAAAAAGCCGGTACCCCAGCATCAGCCCCCCCTGGGCGGAGAGGATAATCCCCGTCAGTTCAAAGGGGGAATGGCCTATGACGAAGGAAAAAAAAGTATCCTGAAAACCCCGGTTGATAATATGGGCGGCCGCGGCGCCGATAAAGATTCCGTTAAAACCCAGGAGCAGGATACTTCCTATCCCCGCCAAAAGACCCCCGCCAAAGATCCTAAAGGCGATACCGATATTGTTGTAAATATAATAGCCGAACATATCCGCGTCGGTTTTAACCTCCCGGGGCTTCAGGTAATAGGGGCCGCCGGGATCGTACATGGATTCCAGGCCGGCGGTTTCCCGGCCGGACATGAGCTGAAAAACAAAATCAGGAAACCGTATACAGATACAGGCGGAAAAAAGGGCCAGCCCGTAGAAGATAAGAAAACAGGCCCAGAAACTCCGCCACCGGGTGCGGACCGCCCGGGGGAAGGTTTCCAGGATAAAGGCGGAAAAAACCCTGGGCGAAAAGGGCTCCCGGTCATAGAGCAGATGGTTCCCCTCCATGGTCAGCCGGTTAAGCCTGTCGATAAGGGAGGGATCAAAACCGTTGGACCGGGCGGTATTCAGATCCCCCGTAAGCTTCCTGAAGGCCTGGGGAAACCACGCGGTTTTCTCTTTCAGGAGCGCCGGTCCGCCGGCGATAATCCGTTCCAGCTCCTTCCAGTCTTCCTCCCGCCGCCCGGTAAAACTGCCCTGAGTCACGAGGTCTCCAGGGCCCGGGCTATGCCCAGCAGGTACCTTGCGGAATCATCCGCGGCGGAATTATCCGCTGTCGTGCCGGAGGGATCCCGCAAAACCGCCGCCATCGGGGCCGCGATTTCACCGGCCCTGGCGGGCCCCAGCAGGGGATACCGGCGGGCAAACATCAGAATCCCCTGTTTTTCTTTGTAGGAAAGGGGCCGGCCGGGCACCACCGGAGGAATACCGGCAAGCCAGGCCATGGGTTCCCGCCGTTCCGGGGCCTGGGACTGCCAGGTATGGATTACCAGGGTCCCCGCGGTCCAGTCCCCCACCCGGCGGAAGGCGGGACTGGCGATCATGGAGATAAATCCGACGAGAAAAAGTCCCTCAAAATTGTCAACAAACCGGAGCAGGTTACGAAGCAGGGAAGAGCCGGGATCCACCGGGGAACCGTCACTACGGACTACCCGGATCCCCAGGAATTTTTTCCCCGGACTCTGGCCCCGGGAAAAAACCTCCCAAAAAACGTGGTAGAACCAGTCCAGGACAAACCGGACCAGCAGGACAAACCAGAAGCCCATCAGGTTTTCCAGGACTATGCCGTTGACGATGATCAAAACCACCAGGACCATCCATTGAAAGGCCGCGTCAATACCGTAGGCGCAGACCCGGATGGGAAACCCCGCCGGATACAGGGAGTACTCTATCCCTTCCGGGGTCTGGACCCGGAGCGCCGTATCCCTGACCATCATCCATCAGGCAAGGCCGGCCAGGGCGGAGATTATGATTCCGATAAACACCAGACCGTAAATTGCCAAACCGATAATGGTAAGCACCCCGATAAAGGTCCACAGGGATTTGTTGTTTTTAAACGCCAGTTCCAGCTGGGAAGCGTCCCCCGAATGGATATAGAGCCGGATTTTTTTGCCCACCTGGAACAAAAAATAGGTAGGAAAAAAACACAGCGCCAGGGAAATCAGCATAAGTACCAAAAAGAAGGAAGACCCGGCCGCCGCAAAACCCGGAATGGAAGAAACCTCGTTCTGAAAGGCAATGATGATGGTAAGAAAGGCTATCGCCGAAAGGCCGATAAAAATAAAGCCCACAATGCCGATAAACCGGAGCCAGGGCGCCGTGCCCCGCAGGTAAAGGACCATTTCTTCGGTTAAAACCCGTCCGCCCGGGACATTAAGGGAATTGGCTTCTGTCCGGGGACTTTCGTAGGGATTGGTATCTGCCATCAGGATACTCCTTTTACAAGTGATTATCCCAGTATTGACCATTTTCCCCTGTTATACAAGCGCCGGTAATTCGAGGGTTACGCTTCTTCTTCCTGAATTTTAAGAAAACTGCTTATGGCGTTCAGGATATAGTCCTGATACTTGGGTTTGAGCGTATCGTAAAGGGCTATCAGTCTGGTATACCTGGTGTCCCTATCGGCAGTAAACATCTCCCCTTTCCCTGTTCGCAGCCATATCTCGTTTACCGTGAATGAGTCGCAGACAAGTTTGATCGTACGGTCATTGACGATACGCTTTTCAGTTTCAATACAGGCCAGCTGTCCCGCCGAAATGGCAATGATAGCCGCAAATTCATTTTGGGTCAGCTTAAGCTCCTTCCGGAGCCTCTTAATCCGCTGGTTTACCGTCTCTTCCATGTATTCAATAATAGTAAATAATAGTTGACAAATCAAGTAATATTTACAGGAACTTTATAATAAACCGGGTCTTGCCGCCCAGGCCCTGCGCTTGCCGTCCTGTCTTTTTGGCGGGAACACGGTATAGTCAAGATATGGACTTTGTTATTGAGTTCAATCCCGATGCCTTCAAACACGGCGCGAATGAGGCCGACATCAGAAGGGCTTTTGATACCGCGGTATACGATGGTCTATTGGACGAACCTGATGATGACGATGCGCGGGACAAATATCTGCTTATCGGCTTTGACCGCAAGGCCAATCCCCTTGAACTCTTGTACAACTTTATAAGCGATTACCATGTAAATGTGTTCCACGCAATGCCGTGCAGGAATATCTATCATCACCTATTTAAAACCGGAGGATTAGCAATGGCGAGAATGACAGAGGAAGAAGCGTCCAGACTGGACGAAAAATGGACAAAGACCCCCCCCAGGCCCGGCCCGAACGGAACAGGCTATTTTACGCAGTGCAAAAAAGCCGCCCATACGATAACTATTGACAGTTTTACCGCCAATTACCTGTCGAGCAAGGCAATAGCCGATCACAAAACCCCGGCGGAGATTATTGGCGAAATGGTACAGGAACGAATTGCCGCTTCAATGCGGGGCGAACTAGACACCGCGTCCGTTTAGATCCGCTGTTTCAAAACAGTTTTGCCAGTCAAGGTTCTTGACAAAAAAGCGCTTCCGGCCTGATACTGACAAGGCAATGACCCGGACAATG
>JAISBN010000108.1 GCA_031266175.1 Treponema sp.
CTATTTGGGTGTTCCCTGAAAAAACAGATCTTGTTTGTACATACGGATCATCGGAAAACCTGGTTGCACTGGACGTACCCAGTTCCTTTACCGGCAGGCCTTCAATGACGGCGGGTATGTTGACGATGGTGGCCATACCCTTGTACCCCGTGATGACGATGCCGGTCCCGTCGCGGATAATGTCATAGTCAAAATCCTCCGCCGTAACCCCCCTGGCGTTGGCGGCATCAATGGCGGTCTGGCGTTCCTCGGCTTGCGCGGCGGCGGCCCGTTCCTCAGCGGCTTTCCTTTCCGCCGCCGCCTTTTCCTCGGCGGCCTTCTGTGCGGCCTCGGCCCTTTCCCGGGCCAGCCGTTCCACTTGGGCTTTTTCCGCCTCCCGCTGTTCCAGGACAGCTTGCGCCTGTTGCTGCCGTATAAACTCTTGTGCCTGTCGTTCCTGCTCCGCCTTCGAGGGGCCCGTGCTTCCGCAGGATGCCAGAGCGGAGATCAGCAGCACAGCCAGTGTTCCCGCCGCGAACCATTGACCTTTCTTCATTTCAAACTCCTTCTGAATAGGCTGAAAACGGCGCCAGGTGCCTTTTGCGGAATTGTGGTTTATCTTCTTCTTCCGCGCAAGGGATAGAAGCGGTATCCTTTTGTCCGGCTTGCCGGGCAAAAGATACAAGCGGATAGCCCGGTTTCCGGCGCTTCGCGCCGGAAATGCGCCCAAAGAAAGAAAAAAAACTACGCGGTTATTACGCGGATGCCCATCTGCTCCATGATTTGAACCCATTCGGTTTTTACCCCTGAGTCGGTTATCACCATGTCCATCTTGTTAAGGGGGGCAAAATACGCCGGCCTGATCTGATCGAACTTTTTTGAATCTACCAGGAGGATCTTTTGTAACGAGGATTCTATGCAGGCCTGTTTGACATCGACCTCGTACTGGTTGGCGCAGGTAAGTCCCAGTTCCTTGCTGACTCCCGCGGCGGAAAGAAACAGTTTTGTCGCCCGGATCCGGCGAATCAGGTTGATGGTCTCGGTGGATACAAAAAGCTGGGTATTGGCGTGGTAGTATCCGCCCCCCATGATGAGGGTGTCAATGCCCTTATTGTAGGTCCGCATCAGGGCGTTCATGGTAAAGCACAGCACGGTAATGGCGGAATTTTGGGGGAGGTGTTTTGTGACAAATTCCGTGGTGGTGCCAATGTCGATGATGACGGTATCGCCGGGAACGATCATTGCCGCCGCCGCCCTGCCTATCCGGTCTTTTTCGGAGATGCTGACCCCTTTTTCCAGCGTAAGATGATAGTCCCGGTCCTGTCCGGCGATCCGGTTTGCCCGGTAGATCGCCGCCCCGTGGACCAGCGAGACGATGTTGTCAAAACGGAGTTGTTCCAAATCCCGGCGTATGGTCATCTCCGAAACTCCTGTTTCGGCGGCCAATTCCTTAATCGAAGCGCCGTTCCTGTCCCGCAGGAACTCCACAATCCTGCCGCTCCGTTCAACTTTCCGCGCCATAGGCCCCTCCAGTTCTTCTGCTCTTCTGCCGGTTTCTCATCAGTTCTCTATCGGTTCTTTATCAGCTCTTCGGGCGAATATCAAACAAAATGTTTTTAATGTTATATTTTCAACTTGTAATGGTAATATGTTATCACTTTCTTTGTCTATATGTTGCAATGCAAAATTTATGTGATTCTTTTGTGATTTTTTTGTTGACATATTACCAATCCGCGGATATCGTAAAACCAGGCGGGAAACCGCGGGTTCTTCATCTTTGATTTGGATAAGTTTGATTCGGAGGTGCGGCTATGGATACGCAACGGGATTTGCGGAAGCTCTGGGGCTATATCGATCATACCCTTCTTAAGCCTGCCGCGACCTGGGATCAGGTCCGGGTGATCTGTGATGAGGCGGCGGAGAAAAAGGCGGCGTCGGTTTGTATTCCCCCGGCTTTTATTTCCCGCATTAAGAAGCGTTACGGCGATTCGGTTACTATTGGTACGGTTATCGGTTTTCCCCTGGGTTATAACACTACCGCCGCCAAGGTGGCGGAGGCTGTTGACGCGGTGAAGGCGGGAGCCGGGGAACTGGATATGGTGATAAACCTGGGGGAGACGAAGGCCGGCAACTTTGACGAGGTAAGGCGGGAAATTGCCGCGATCCGGGAGGTAACCCCGGGGGTTCTTAAGGTCATTGTGGAGACCTGCTACCTTTCGGAAGAAGAAAAGGTACAGCTCTGCGGTGTTGTCACCGGCGCGGGGGCGGATTACATCAAAACTTCTACCGGGTTTGGCAGCGCGGGCGCGGTTTTGGCGGATGTAAAGCTTTTTTCGAAGCATATTGGCCCCGGCGTAAAAATAAAAGCGGCGGGGGGTATTTCCACGCTGGAAGAACTGGAGGCCTTTATTGCCGCCGGGGCATCCCGGATTGGCACCAGCAGAGGCATGAGCATACTGGGATAAGGGGGGATTATGGCGTTTTTTGAACAAACGGATCTGATGTACCACATACGGATGAGGAAAGGGGATGTGGGAAGGTATGTGTTTCTTCCGGGGGACCCTTTTAGGACGGATTTGATCGCGGGTTTTCTGGATGACGCGGTGCTGGTGGCCCACAACCGGGAACACAAGACCTGGACGGGGATGCTGGACGG
>JAISBN010000110.1 GCA_031266175.1 Treponema sp.
AACTGTTCATAGGCTTTGTTCCGGGCATCCTCAATTTTTGTCCGGTACTCGGGAAGCCGGATGTCGCTTAATTCCAGCCAGGCATTGTCAAAGATTTCGTTATCCGCGGCGGCCGTATCGTAGCCCATTTTATATTTTTCGTTGTACTGCCGCCTGAGTTCTCTGAGGTCTTCCCAAAACTCGTTCTTCGCGTTTGTGGACTTGGACAATTCCCGGGGAAAGGCCTGGTATATAGCCGCGGGATTGTCCCGTTCCCGCAGTTCCCTTTGATACCGGGGAGCGCCGGTGGCTTCAATCCATTCCGCCGGATACGTTAGCGCCAGTGTTTCTTCCATTTTAGCGAGTTCGGCTTTGAGCTTCGGCAGTTCCTCTTCCTCAATACGCCGCAGCTTTTCGTTATCAATAGCATTCTGTTCCCGCATAGTTACCATCCGCCGATCCAGTTCCCTTATCTCCCTCTCCAGGGAAGCCAGGCGTTCCTCCATGGTCGCTATGGCGCTCCGGTCCACGGCATCCAAATCCCGCCGCAGTCCGGCGATTTCTTCTTTTAGCTGGGGTATACGCTGTACGTTTTCCGCCGCGGCGATAAGGCGCGCCGGATCTTCCGCCCCCGGCAGGATGATAGCGCGTACCGGTTTAACCAGATCCTTGAAACCCTCTATGGCGGAAAGTCCTTCTTCCAGCCGCTTCAGCTCCCCTTTGACATCCTCAAGACGCCGATGGACCGCATCTTTACCTATGACAGGCCTGGCCCACCGTTCGGGATCTATGGCCGTAAGCACAAAACCCTGGTAGAGCATACCGTCACTGGTAAGGGCGGTTCTGAAACGGCGCAGTTCATCGACGTTTTCGCATTTCATTACCCGGCCCAGGGCGTAATTCAGGAAAAGCCTCACCCAGGGATTCTCCGTGGAAAGTTCTTCCGCCAGGCTTCCCGGCTCCACCCTAGGGTTGAAGCTTTCAATTTTTTCAACATCCACAATCCCGGTCCGGTAGACGCGGCGTTCGTGTTTAACGGCATCGTACACCCGGCGGGCGGCGGCAAAATGTTCCGGGGGAACGATCAGGTAGAATCGCTGGTTGGCGAGGTAGGCTTCAATAACATTGCGCCAGCGGGGATTTGGTATCTCCGCCGCCTCGGCCATAATAAGCACCGGAATGTTCTGCCCGGTCTTATTCCGCAGCCGCCCCTCCACGATTTCCTTTAAGTCAAGAGCGTCCCGGGGAAAAACATACACGCCCCTTTCAAGGGAAGCCTGTTCCTTCCGTAAACCCTCCTGATATCCGGCCAGCTTTTTTTGTTCTTCCTCAAGACGGTCAAGAAGAACCCCCGCATTGGTACGGATACTGTCCGCCGCCTTCACCAGAGAACCGAGTTTCGCTTCACCCAGGGCCGCGACGGCCCGGGAATCAGTGGAAACAACCGGCCTCAGGGCAGCGCTAAGGTTCCCGGCTTCGTCCTGTAAATTGCTTATACGCAGCAAGACAGCGGAATCAACAATTCCATCGGCGGCATTCCGTCCCGCGGCCAGGGCTTCCGCCCGCTTAGTCCACAGATCAAACATTTCTCCGAAGCGCCGGGAACTGTTTTCGAATCCTTCCTCCATAACGTTTATTGCATCTTCCTTTTCCCGGATCTGCCGCTCCATGTGTTCCACAATTTGGGCGGTCTCGTTACCCGCCAGCTGCACCCGCAGTTCATTCCAATCGTTCCGCAGGGTCTCAAGCCGGACGCCCGCGTTTTCAACGGCGGTTTTTGTTTTTTCTATGCCCCCGGCGAGTTCTTCGGCCATACGTTCCTGATTTTCTATGGCGGCGATTTTTATATCCTCCTGGGCACGGTCAAGAAGATATGAGTAGAGCGTTTCGTTCTGACGCTGACGGTCGTAATTTTCCCAGGTGGCGATGATGTTTCCAAGCCGCTCCAACTGCTCCCGAAGCCGCTTTTCATCTTCCTCAAGCTGGGTATAACTGCGGATATTATCCTGGAGGTCTTCAATGTTTACGGGTTCCCGGGTATCACAGACAAACTCGGAAATGAATTTCTGGATATCCACATTGGGATCGAAGGATACCGCCTTCTTGAGAAGCTGGCCGAACCGGGTTTGAAGCCCTCCCAATTTACCGTAAAGATCCTGCCTGAAGCTCTGGTTGGTATCGGTGGTAAAACCGCCGCTCTGCCCGTACTGTTCCCGGATAAAGACGCGGACGGCGGCAATGTCCATGGGCTTCCGGGCCGCCACAAATTCGTTGTCCGGCATGGGGCCGTTAAACCGGAAAAACATCTTCTGCAGATCGTTTTCGGAATACACGTCAAAACAGCATCCGGCGGTGAAAAAACTGTTTTTTTCATCATCAAAGAATTCCAGCACAATAAAACTGGTAAAGCGTCCGCTGCGCAGGGTTTTGAACCCCGCCTCTTCATCATCCCCCAATTCACCCAGGAGATAACCTTTCAGAGTCCGGCTGCTCCTTCCGCTGGCGGCCTTGTTGAAAAACGTTCCCGAAGTGTCCCCCAGGAGCAGGACCTGCATGGCGTCTATGATCGTGGACTTGCCCGAGGCATTTTTTCCGGTGAGAAAATTTACCTTTTCAAATTCGATGGCGCTGTGAATAAAATAATGCCAGTGGATAAGGAGGAGCCTCTTCATCAGTTTCATGACTCTCCTCCGGCTTCAGGTTCCCCCTGAATCTCCGCTCCGCTTGTTTTCAGTTCTTCCAATTCGGCCTTCATGGTATTAATGTTCCGGTTGGGAATGATCGAAAGCACCGAGGGGAGGATAAGGATCTGGTTTCCATCCCCGTTCCAAGAGTTTTCCATTCTCCTTATAATGTTAAAATGGGCCAGCGTGCGCTGGGCGTCGATTCGTTCCTTCTGGGTAGTCCGGTTTCTTTCCAGGAGTCCGTAAGTTCTCATTTTTTCGATTACGTCCTGGGTGTTGGTCTTGACCATATGGAACGCGCCGGGAGCGTCTTCCCGGCCTTCCTCATAGATCAGCCTGCAGATATAAAGGAATATAGTGGTAAAGCGATCAAGCCGCAGACGGTTATGAGCGTGAATGTTGGAAAGGGATATGATGCCGTAATGATCGTCCTTTTCAAGCCGCCAGCCGGAAAGTTCAAAGTAGTCCCGAAACAGATCAAACAGCCGGGATACGGTCTGGTAATCCCGGTTGGGCAGAGTCATCTGCTGGGACGGCTGGTACTCGTGACGTACCAGATAGGTATGGGAAAGGAGATAATTCGCCACTCTGCGAAAATCCTCTTTTTCGCCGCTGTTAAGTTTCCCGTAGCCCTCATCAATCATGATCCCTTTTTTCCTTTTTTATAGAACTTTTGCGGAACTTCATATTGGGAATATAATAGCCGTTTCGTTCAACCCTGCCCTCGTCCAGTTCTACCGTGTAGCCCATTCCCTGTTCACGGGAACGGAGAAGGGCCAGGATGAGGAGGATAAAATCGCTGTCATCATCAACAGAAATGTTTTTGCCTTCCACCAGGGAGTTTCCCATGGCGTCCCGAATCCCTGCGGAAAAAAGTCCCTCCACAAAACGGCGTATCCGGTCCAGGGAATACATATTTTTTAATTCCCCCGCGAGCCGTTCCAGGTCCGCGAAATCCCGCTGATCCGCTATTTCCAGGGTCCCTCCATCCAGTCTGCGGCTCAGGATGTTTTTATGAAAAAGGGATTCGCCGTCCAGAAAATGCTGGCGGTCAATACAGATGTTTGCCTCAAGGATATCCCCAATCCGGTCCCGCTCCGCCCCGGAAGCCTTCCCGTATGCTTTAAGGATGTCCATAATTTTACCCTTAACGCTCTGATCCGCGGACATCATATAGGTCATTTTGTCGATGGAATTTTTAATGTAGGCATGGTAGCGTTTATCGATCTCGTCGGTGGTGTTTCCCAGATTTTCGTACACATCCATCGTATAATGGATGGCGGACAGAATTTCTTCTCCCGCCTCGTCTTCGGTTTCATATTTCCGCACCGCCATAGCCCGTTCCAACATTCCCGCAATAAGCTCCCCGTCCTCCTGAATCTTCGATAAAATCTCCCGTACCGGAGTCCGGTAGCGGTGAATGGAATCCATGGTTTTAATGGGATGGTAGATTCGGTCTGCCAGGGGTTTGAATTTTTCAAAATGATTTTCCAAGAGATCGTTTACATTGTTCTGTTCCTGAATGCGTTTCAGGTAACTGCGGATATTATGGTAGAAAGTCTTCAATTCATAGCTGAGCTGTTCCGTGTTCCGCTTGGCGGCAAGGAGGGCGTCGAACATTTCCCGGGGCCCTTCGGGCAGCGCCTGTTTAAGAGCCGAATAAGTCGAATAAACCAGGGAGTTGTACTCGTGGACCCGCTCGTCCCGCAGTTCGTCCAGGAGCCGCATCACCCGGATGGCGTAATCCCGGGGAGTGATGATCTCGGTAAAGGTCCCGTCCATTTCTTCCTTATCGACCCAGCCGGTTTTTATAAGCCGGTTCAGGATAAGCCGGGCCTTGACATTCGGCGTCAGGCCGCCCGCTCCCTGGACCGCCTCGAGCAGCTCCGGGGTTTCATCCTCAGCCTCGGGAATAAAGTTCCGTTCCTCAAGAAGGGCGATAAGGGCTGAAATATAATCATCCAGCCGTATGGTAAGATTATTTTTAAGAAAATCGTTCAGCGTCATGAGGGCGTCAAAATAAATCTCACGGTTTCCGGAGGAAAGGAGGGAAAAGAAATTGCCCGGGATCATGCTGAAGAGATTCATGAATATCAAGTATATCATCTAATCCCGCTCTTGACCAGATTTCGGATTATTTTTATAAAAATTTGTTCGATAACTGGAGTTATCTAACAACTCTATTGAAAAGCATTCACCGGTGTATCCACAATCGTCACTCCATGGATTTTTGTTCCAGCCTCTGGGAGTCTTTCCTGTCGCCTATGCGTACTGGACTGTACTTTGAGGCTCGTTGAATCAAGGAGCTTGTCTTCTACAGACAACGTAATGAAAATATGCTATATTGGAAACATGGGCCGAGAAGTAGTACCCCGCTTGCACGCAGAAGACAAAGCCGTGATGGAACAGATACCGGCTGCCGGGAATATCAATCATAAGTTTGCCCTGCGCTTACAGACCGTGTTACACCGGGCCGACGGAAACGGAACTACTGACATCGCCGCATTGTGGGGCATCCATCCGATGACCGTCAGTCTGTATGGAAAACGGTATAATGAGCGGTGCCTTGATGCGCTTGTCCGGGATACGACCCGTAAACCGGGGAAAGCCTCCCTTTCAAACGAGCGAAAAAGCCGGCTATGCCGGATAACTGGTCATGAAAACCCGAACGAACAACCCCATTGGAGTACCCGCAGCCTGGGAGCCTGTTGCGCTTGTGGGTGTTTACGGCATATCAAACCGGGTGGGGCAGTCCTTTCGAACCGCGCCGAGGCGATCCTGGCATGGTTTTCAGGCCGGGCGGCGGAAGCGTTTTTGCCGTAAAATTTGAGGAGGGCGCTATGGATGTGGTGTATCTTTTTCATGAAAACGACAGTGTTCGGCTGCCGTTTTTCGATTATGACAAGGCTCTTTTCACCCGGATTCTGCATACCCGTCTTTGCCGGTGGGACAACCCGCATCAGCGCTTTACGCTGGCACAGAAAGACTGCACCGCGCTGATAAAACAGGCTCTCGACGGGGCGCCTTACGTTGAAGTAAACGCAAAACGCGCCGATACGGTTGTTGTGGGTAACTTTTTTTCCAGTGAAGCGGCAGTTGACGAAACGCCGGTTGCGGCACAACTTGCTGACGGCGGAGAGACGCGGACATATCAGAAATGCCTGCCGGATATGCTTTCCCTGTCATGGATTGAAAAAATAGAAACAGAACTCCGTTCCAGAAAGTACAGTCCCCAAACCAGGGCGGCATATCTGCATTACAACAAGGACCTTTGCCGTTTTCTGCAGAAAACCCCGGAGAATATCACCCCGGAGGACATAAAAAAATACCTCTCTTACCAGGAGAAAGAAAAGGCCTTATCCTCTTCGTCAATGAATCTTGCGTTGAGCAGCTTCAAATTTTTCTATAATTATGTGGTAAAACAAAACATTGCCGGCGGGCAGCGCCGTCCTAAACAGGACCTGAAACTGCCCGTGGTCCTTTCCATGACGGAAATAAAAAAATTGTTGGCCGCCAAAAACAATATTAAACACAGGCTTTTATTGATGCTGGTTTATTCTGCAGGCCTCCGTGTTAGCGAAGTTGTATCTCTTAAAAAAGAAGATATCGATTCCCGGCGTAAACTTATCCATGTTGTATCGGGAAAAGGCCGAAAAGACCGCTACACCCTCCTTTCCGATCAGGTAATTCAATGCCTTGCCATCTATCAAGCCGCCTGCAAAATTGAGACCTGGCTTTTCCCGGGCGCTTCTCCGGACAGCCATCTGTCCGTCCGTTCCGCCCAGCACATCTGCGAGAGCGCCTTACGGGACGCCAATGTCGGAAAAAACGCCTCTATCCACAGCCTCCGCCACGCTTTTGCCACCCACCTTCTTGAAAACGGCACCGACATCCGCTACATCCAGGAACTCCTCGGTCACGCCTCAATCCGCACCACCGAACGTTACACCCACGTAGCCCGCCGCAAAGCCCTGGCCATCCGCAGCCCCCTTGACAACCTCCAAGAAGACAATTAAAACCATGAAGAAACCCCTTCGTTTTAACGCGCCATGTTGCGATATAAATGACATTAATGGCGTTTATATCGAGTTATG
>JAISBN010000141.1 GCA_031266175.1 Treponema sp.
TTATTTGCGGGTGAGGCGGGTGAGGAGGTCGTAGATTTCCTGGCCGCCCTGGGTGGTGTTGGCCTGGCCAAAAGCCACCCGCTGGTAGATGAGGTTCAAGGTGCTGTTGAGTTCCGTATCATTGGGCAGATGGGGGGTCTCCGGGGACGTATGGGGGCCGGCCACGTCGTGGTAGGCAAAAACCTTTTGATCCGCCGCCGCCGCTCCCGAGGACGCTCCCTGCCTGAAAGTCGAGGAAGAAGAAATCCCCCGGTCGTTGCCGATGATTTTTCCGGCATCGGGGCTGTTCACCAAAAAGTTGATGAACCGTACCGCCGCGTCAATGTTCCGGGAGGCGGCGTTAACCGTGTAAACCTGGCTCAGCTGGGGCCACAGGGCCCGGGTCGCCGCGGCGCCGGGGAGCTCCACGAGCCCCAGCTCATCCTGGGTGGCGGCCTGGAAATTGGCGAACTGGTTGGAAACAATAAAACCGACGGCCACCTTACCGGCGATAAGGGAAGAAGAATCCACATTGGTTTCCGCGTAACCGGCGGCAATATCCGCCGGGGGAATAAACCCGTTGTCCCGGTAATCCTTAAACACGTCCAGGAACTTTTTGGCGTCCGCGGCGGTAACACTGCTGGTCCCGGTTACGTCGTCGTAAATCGGGGTGCCGTTCCAGCGCAGCCAATACCCGAAACCGGTGGAACCGGAGGAAGTGGAGCCAAAGTCCATGAGGGGATATACCCCATTGGGGAGCCGCGGCTTGACGGAGGCAAGGTAGGAGCGGAATTCGTCCCAGGTCTGGGTAACCCGGGGCAGGCTCGCCCCGGCCCTTTCCAGGAGGGTCTTGTTGTAGACCAGCGCGGGAATGGTCGCCCCGGTGGAAACGCCGTAGAGGTTTCCCCCCACCGAACCGGCGTCAATGGCCCCGGAATCGATTGTTGCGGTGTTAAGGGCCCCGCCCTTGTAGGGGTTCAGGTTGAGGATCACGCTTTTTGCCACATAATCGGGAAAGTTCCCCCCCATTTGAATGATGTCCGGGCCCGCGCCGCCGGCGAGCTGGGTATCGACTTTGTTAAAGTGATCCCCGGTTCCTCCGGAGACTTCAATATTCACTTTTATCCCCGGATTGGCCGCCTGGAAGACATCGATAGCCTCCTGGCTCGCCTTTACCCGGGCTTCGCTCCCCCAGAACGCCCACCGCAGGGTAATCGTACCGGCCTCCCCCCCTGAGGGAGCGGCGGAGCCGCCGCTCTGCTGCCTGCCGCCCGCCGCGAAGAGAGCGGCGGCGCTTATCATTAAAACAACCAAAACAAGCGCAATTCTTTTCATCACATAACCTCCATAAAACATAAACGGGATAAACTATCCCTTGATACCCGTGGTAGCGATTCCCTGGACAAAATACTTTTGCAGGGAAAAGAAAAGAATAAAACAGGGAACGATAGACAGAACCGCCATAGCGAACATGGAGCCCCAGGAGGACATCCCCGAGGAGTCTATAAAAAGCCGCAGCCCCATGGGGACCGTATATTTCGGCGGCGAATTGAGGTACAAAAGCTGGTTAAAAAAGTCGTCCCAGGTCCAGAGGAAGGTAAAAAGCACCGTGGTTATCAGCGCCGGGACGGTCAGGGGGACGATGATCCTGATATAGATGCCGAATTTGCCGCAGCCGTCAATCAGGGCCGACTCGTCCAGGTCCCTGGGAAGGCTGCGGATAAACTGTACCAAGAGGAAAATAAAAAAGGCGTCAGTGGCAAACAGCTTGGGTATCACCAGGGGGAGGTAGGTGTCGATCCAGCCGAAGGTTCTGAATATGATGTACCGGGGAATGGTGGTTACGTGCCCCGGCAGCATCAGGGTAAGCATCATCAGGGCAAACCAGAAATTCCTCCCCGGGAATTTAAGCCGCCCGAAAGCGTAGGCGGTAAGGGAACAAAAAATTGCGTTAAAAACCACGCAGATAGCGCAGATAAAAAAGGAATTTTTAAAAAAAGTACCGAATCCGACAATGCCGATCCCCTGCCAGCCCTTTAGGTAGTTTTGCAGGGTTACTGTTTTGGGAATCAGGCTCGGATCGCTAAAGATGGTATTGCCTTCTTTAAAAGACGCCATGATGAGCCAAATGACCGGGTAGAGCATCCCTATACCTAAGATAATGATAATCAAATTGGCAAAGCCGGCATACACCAGCCTTCCGGTTTGTCTTCTCATTCGCCGCCTCCATAACTTACCAGGGCTCCCGAAAGGCGGAAGGTCAGCGCGGTGAGGGCGGCGATGATAAGGAGGAGGACCCAGGCCATGGCCGAAGCGTAACCCATTTCGTAAAAAGCAAAACCCTTGAGGTAGAGGTAGAGGCTGTAGAACATGGTGGAATCCAGGGGGCCGCCCTGGCCGCCGGACACGATAAAAGCCTGGGTAAAAGACTGGAAGGCGCTGATCATCTGCATCACCATGTTAAAGAAGATGATAGGGGACAGGCTCGGCAGGGTGATGGAAAAGAATTGCCGCGTCTTCCCGGCCCCGTCCATGCTGGCCGCCTCGTAATATTCCTGGGGAATCTGCTTGAGCCCCGCCAGGAATATGATCATGGGGGAACCAAACTGCCAGACCGCCAAGAGTATCAGGGTATAAAGGGCGTATTTCGGGTTGGAGATCCAGGCCGGCGGGTTGGCGTTGAACAGCCCCCGGAGTATGGCGTTAATGACCCCGTCCGCCGCAAAGAGCCGCCGCCAAAGAACCGCGATAGCCACGGACCCCCCCAGCAGGGTGGGAATGTAGTAGATGGTCCGGTAAAAAGGAATGAGCTTGAGTTTTTGGTTCATCAGCATGGCTACCGCCAGGGCGAATATCAGTTTGAGGGGGACCGAGATAAAGACAAAACGGAGGGTAACAAAGAGGGAGTTGAGGAAACGGGTGTCCCTGGGATATTCGGTATTTCCCGCAAACATAATAAAGAGATTCCGCAGTCCTATCCATTTGGGCGGCTGAAGAACATTGTAGCTGGTAAAGGAAAGGTAGAACGAATACATCATGGGGTACAGGGTAAACACAAAAAATCCTATCAGCCAGGGCGCCAAAAAGAGGTATGATGAAGCGTGGTCTTGTATCTTCTTAGGCATATCCCTTTATTTCCTCCCGCAATTCGAATTCCGCAAGTTTCACAAACACCGCCCTTTCCAGGGGCGTTTTATTGGGAGCGTGGATCGCAAGATACAGCATACCGTTTTTACCCCGGAAAAGCATACCGTGCCCGCCGTTTCTCTTGTATAGAGGTTCTCCGCTCTGTATCCAGGGCCCCTTAAGCGAACCGCCCTCGGAACGGGCTATACCGGTACAGTAATTGCCGTCCCTGCCGAAAGAAGACCAGGACATAAAGAGGACGCCGTTCCGCGCAAGGTACAAAAAAGGCCCGTCGGTAACATAACTGCCCGGAGATCGTCCCGCCAGTTCACAGGCCCAGGGCGCCTCGCTGGCCCGGAACAGTACCCGGGGCCAGGCGCCGGACCCGCCGCCGCCTTCATACGCGGCCTGCCGCAGATCCTCCGTCAGGGGAATGGCGCAGATCTGCCCGTCTTTCGCCTGCCGCCATTCATGGCAAAAGACCATGTAGGGTTTCCCCTGTTCCACAAAAAACGTGCCGTCCAGACATTCCCAATCCGCGGGGGTTACCGGCCCGGGGCCGCCCTCGGCGTTGAGGCTCCAGGGCAGGTACGGCCCCATAATGCCCGAAGCGCTTTTCAGTATCGCGGTGCCCCGCCTTCCCTCGCGGGGCTTAAAGGTGGCAAACATATAGTACGATCCGCGGTAGCGGTGTATTTCGGGGGCCCAGAAATTTGTCCGGGACCAGAAATCCTCAGGCGGACGGAAAACAGGAAAGGGGCCTTCAAAAGCGGTTAAATCTCCCTCGCTGACGTATACATCAAAACCGGCGGCCGGGCCTTTCCAGATGTCTTTGTCGGTGGAACCAAAGAGGTAATACCTGTTGTCTTCGAGTATGACAAAGGGATCGCGGATTTGAATATCAGATATACGCATGAAGCCCCTCAGCCTTTAGGGTAAACCCTTTTGGAAATGAACATCCAGTCTTAACTCCGGCGGGGCCGCCGTAACCCGCCGCCATCATGGCGGAGGCAATGAGGAGGCCGCCGTTTCCGGGCAGGTAGAGGGGCAGGGCGCCGCTGCCCTGCTGCCGGTTATGCCCGTTGGGCATGTAGGTATTCTTGGGGCTGTCCATCAACAGAATATCTATCGCGTCGTCATAACGCCCCAGACGGCACGCCGTCATGGCCATCATAGGAAAATCCCAGCCCCAAAGGGAATCCATATCCCATACCTCAAGGACTTTGTCCAGGGTCGCCGACATGATTTTGGGGTCCGTTTTTTCACTGTTAAGAACGCCGTACATGGCCAGCATGGCGGGATGATCGGTGTAAAAGGGCTTTTGGGTAAACGTACCGGGGCAGTTTTCGTGGGCCAGGTAAAGGCCGTCCTTGACGGCGGGACCAGCGAGTTTGCCGGCAATCTCCGAGAACCGGCCGCTTTCTCCCAGCCGCCGGAGCCACAGATCGGCCTGCCTCAAACCCCAGCGGAAATATTCAAGCTCATACGGGGCGTTTAACACAATCCGGGGATCGTGCCGTTCCTGTGCGGGGATATATGGCGGCCCCAGCACAAAACGATTGCCCGCTTCGTCCCAATGGACAAAGCTCCGCATAAACTCCGCGCTTTCTACGATAACATCGCGGTATTCACGCAGGAAGCCTTCGTCCGGCGCGGAACGGCAGCAAAGCCAGGTAAGCATCAGGGGATGAACCTGCTGCCAGAGCAGCAGCACCGCGATAGACGAGGGCGTGTTATCACCGGCCGGGCCGCACATCTTGGGCCACCGCGCCCCCTTATAGCCCTGGGAAGCGGCAATCCGCCGGGCCGCGGGAAGTATCTTTTTATAAAACGTAAGACTCTTTTTGAGTTCTTCCGTTCTTCCCCAAAGGGCAAAATGGGCCTCGTGCCAGTAGTGCATCTCCAGATGAAACTTACCGTACCAACTGTTACAGCTAAGCCCGGTCTCGGCGGGAGGCAGGCTGCCCCGGCTTTGAATGGCCGTGAGGTACTGGGAAAGCACGACGCGCCGTTCAAGCTCGCCGGCACGGCTGTCGGTTGAACCTGATAAGTCGATGGCGCCTCCGGATACCCAATAGTCCCGCCAGAAATCAACGCAGGCCCTGCGGGCCTCGTCAAAAGACGGCAAGGGTGATGATCCGGCGGAACTCCGGTCAATATCCGCCGCCGGTACGCGGAGGGGTTCAAACCGGAAGGCGAGTTCCACCGTTTCCGCCTCCCCGCGAAAGGTTACGGCATGTTCGGCAGGGATCTCCGCGTGAAAGGGAACGCCGGCGGCGGTGACCCGGTAACGGACGCCGTCCATGATCCGCTCAAGGCTTATACCCGGCCCGCTTTGAACGGCGATACTTGTCCTGTGCGACTGGGGAGAATTAAAATCAGCGCCGGATTTTTTGTGGCTCCCATAGGGGAAAGCCAGCGTTACCCGCAATTTGCCTTGCGGGACAAGGGGAGAACGAAGGCGCAGATAGAGAATATCCTCATAAGGATGAACGAAGGTCTCGGCCGCCGCGTGGACGCCGCCGATCGTAAATTCGGACAATAAAACGCCTTCCCAGAGATCGAGGGTCTGCCTCAGCGGCTGGGCGTT
>JAISBN010000027.1 GCA_031266175.1 Treponema sp.
TCTTGAGCTGTATTATAATCGCCTTCGCTTGCATTCGGCGCTTGACTATGTGGCGCCGGCTATGTTTAACTCAGGGCGGGTTGCTTAATGGTGTCTACCGAATGGGGTAAAGTCCAAACACCTGATACCGGTCCAGCGCGCCGTACTGCTGTGCCTCTTGCAGCCCCGCGTTAAACACGGCGGAAAAGTTCTCAGGTGTGATGTCGTCCAAAAGCCGCGTTATGTGGTTGGCGCTGGGTATCTTATTCACCCTCAGAATGGTTTGTGCGTTGCACCGTTCGTTCTTCCGTTTCAGCCGTTCCTGGTATTCGAGCATGGACGGGTGTTGAAAGAAAAATATCCCATACGCGCCCTTTATGGCGTCAGCATACTCGTACTGTTTGTCGTACCCTTCCCGCCGTTTGTCGGCGATACGTGCCCCAATCGTATCGAAGGCGTCCAGATGTGCCTGTAGTAGTCCCCTTCCCATGCTTTACTATCACAAATATTCGGTAATATGGAGAATTATTGCAGTCAGGGCCCCTCCGCTTGTTATACGGCAGGTAAAGCGGTATATTTAAAGCGGAGATATTCAGCATAGATGGAATTTGTTCAGAATAACGCCGGTAATATTATTGCCGGAATCATCGTTCTTGCCGCGGCGGTTTTTGTCGTACTGCGGATTGCCGGCGTAAAAAAAAGAAAGGGCGGCTGTGGCTGCGGCGGCTGTTCCGGTGTTAAAAACAATCCGCGGTGAACCGGCGGCCGCGGGACGGACAAGACCGCGCCGTGTCCGAAGGCGGTCCCGCGGGGCGTTTTGCCGGTAAAACGGACCGGTGAAACATGGCCGCTGAAATACCCGGCTCCGGCGGCATAGCCGCCCTGCTTGCGCTTATCGAAGAAACCTTCCCCCTTCCCCGGCGTTTTCGCGCGGGACTTCCCGCGGATGTGGCGGAGCTTTCCCGGCTCCTTACAAACGCCCGGCCGGAACGGGAGGCCGGCTACCTGGGGCGGCCCGGTTTCCTTTCCGCCTACCTCCGGTATTTCCTGCCCTGGAATGTGTTCCGCCTCCACAGGCTTCTTTCGCTTGACGCCGTCCCGCTGCCCGCCCTGTCGGACGGCGACGCGGTCACCGATCTTGGTTCCGGCCCCCTGACCCTGCCTGTCGCGTTGTGGCTGGCCCGGCCGGAACTGCGGAAGCTCCACCTGGAATTTCGCTGCGTCGATCATACCGGGGCGGCGCTGGACGCGGGAAAGAAACTCTTTTTGGCTTTAACGGAAAAAAACAAGAATCCCCGGACAGGCGGGACCCCGGAATCAGGATCAGGATGGATCATCAAAACCATCCGGGGGCCCCTGGATGTTCCGGTCTATGGCGGCGGGGCGAAGCTGGTCGGCGCCGTCAACGTGTTTAACGAAGTGTACCCCCACGGCCCTCCCGGTGAAGGGGCGGAAGAGGCGGCGGATCTGCTTAACTCCCTCTGCGTCCCGGACGGGGCGGTTTTTGCCGTGGAGCCCGGCAATCCCCGGGGCGGAGTGTTTATTGCCGGCCTCCGTTCAGCGCTGCTGGAACGGAAGAGGCAGCCCCTGGCGCCCTGTCCCCATCACGGCCGCTGCCCCCTGCCCGGCGGACGGGGACCGGACTCTGCCGCGGCGTACCGCCGGCCGGGGGGAAACCGCGGCGGCAAGGCAAAGTGGTGCCACTTTGCCTTTGATACCCGGTCCGCCCCGGCGGCGCTGTGCCGCCTGTCGGAAGAGGCGGGCATCCCCAAGGAGCGGGCGGCGGTCAGTTTTTTGCTGGCGGGACCCGCGGCGCCATCGGCGGATTTAAAGCGAATACGTGATAACGCTCCATCCATGGATTTAAAGCGAATGCGTGATAACGCGCCGCCTCCGGCCGCGGCGCCATCGGCGGATTTAAAGCGCATTCATGATAACGCCCCATCCATGGATTTAAAGCGCATTCGTGATACCGCGCCGCCTCCGGCCGCCGCGTCCCCGGCGGATGTAAAGCGCGTTCGCGTTATCTCCGACGCGTTTCCCCTGCTCCTGACCGCCGGAGGTCAGTGGGGACGTTACGGCTGTTCGGGACAGGGGCTGGTCCTGGTCGCGGGGAACCGGCGGGAAATGGAAAAAGCGGAATCCGGTTCGCTGCTGGAGCTGCCTTTCCCGAAGGACGGGAAAAGGGATCCCAAAACCGGCGCGCTTGTTATCCGCAGCCGGGAAACGGCGTTTTCCTGACAAAAGCGCTGTATGCGCGCCTTTGTGCGAAAGGCCCTTTTGTGGTACCCTGTCCCCCATGCAGAGGACTTTTTCCTCCGGCGCCCTGGTGCTGCGGGTCCGGCCGTCGGGGGAATCCAACCGGGAGGCGTCGTTCCTGAGCGCGGAGGAGGGGATTATCACCGCCACCCTGTTCGGGGGGCCCAAGAGCCGGCTTCGTTCCCATGTATCCCCCTTTAACTACGGGACCCTCTGGACCTACCGGGATCCCGCCAGGGATTTCCGCAAGGTCAGCGACTTTGACGTCAGCTCCTGGCGGCCGGGCCTGCGGGAACTCTACGAACGGAGCGCCGCCGCCAGCCTGATTGCCGGTACGGTCCTGGCGGGCCACGGCGGGGGCGGGTCCTGGACCGGCGCGCTGGCGTTGACCGGCGTGACCCTGGATGCCCTGGAAAGCGCGGACGAAAGCTGCTGCGAGCGGATAACCCTGCATTTTTTGTGGAACTGGGCGGGCCTTTTGGGACATCAGCCGGATCCCCTCCGCTGCGCGTCCTGCGCTTGTGAAGCCGGCGGCGATGGGGTACTATGGTTTATCCAGGGGGAGGGGTTCCTCTGTAAGCGCTGCATGTTCCGGGAGCGTCCGGGTTCGGGGGTTTTTTCGGCCTCCGCGGCGGCGCTGGGGCCGGGAGGCCGGCGCTGGCTGCTGGCGGTGGGGAGCGGATCCCCCGCGGAACTGGCCCGGTACAGTCTGGACGCCGCTTCCCTGGGCGAACTTAAGGTTTTGATGAACCGGTTGCTGACATACGATTAGGTAATGGATGGAGGGCTATGCGGGCGGTTGATATTATTGCGGACAAACGGGACGGGAAGGAATTAAGCCGGGAAGAGCTGAGCTTCCTTATCGGCGGCTATGTGGCGGGACAGATTCCGGATTACCAGATTTCCGCCTGGGCCATGGCGGTCTTTTTTAAGGGGATGACCCCCGCCGAAATTGCCGCCCTTACCCGGGTGATGCTTGGATCCGGCGCGGTCATAGACCTCTCCGGCATCCCCGGCCCCTTTATCGATAAACATTCCACCGGCGGGGTGGGGGACAAGACAAGCCTTATCCTGGCCCCGATGGCGGCGGCCCTGGGTATCCGGGACCCCATGATGTCCGGCCGGGCCCTGGGCCATACCGGGGGGACCCTGGATAAACTGGAATCCATCCCCGGTTTCAGGACCAATCTTTCGGTGGACGAATTCCGCTCGATCCTCGCAAAAGACGGCTTTGCCATGACGGGCCAGACCAGGGAAGTGGTTCCCGCGGACCGGCTCCTCTATGCCCTGCGGGATGTGACCGCCACGGTGGAATCCATCCCCCTGATCACCGCCAGTATTCTGGCAAAAAAAGCCGCCGAGGGAGCCGAAGGGCTGGTCTTCGACGTCAAGTACGGTTCCGGAGCGTTCATGAAAGAAGCCTCCCGGGGGGAGAAGCTGGCCCGGTCCCTGGCGGATACCGGCGCCGCCATGGGCAGGCGGATCATCGCCCTGCTTACCGGCATGGACGAACCCCTGGGAAACATGGTGGGGAATTTTCTTGAAGTGGAAGAAAGCCTGGACTGCCTTGAGGGAGCGGGATTAAGGGGTAAGCCGGGGCCGGAGGATTTAATGGAAGTGACCCTGGAACTGGGAGCCCGCATGGCGGTCCTGGGCGGCAAGGCAGAGGACGCCGCCGCGGGCCGGGCCCTCTGCGAGGAATGTATCGCCGGCGGCAGGCCCCGGGAGCTTTTTCTGCGGAACGTAAAAAGCCAGGGGGGCGATCCGGCACAGCTGCTGGAACTCCGGGGAAAGTGGCGCTCCCCCATCGTTGCCGAAATCCGGGTTCCCGCCGGCGCGGGGGAAAGCGCCGGCGGCGCCAAAAGCGGCAAAAACGGCGGTTTTGATCCCCTGTACATCCGCCGCATCGACGCCTGGAAGGTAGGCAGCGCCGCGGTAGCCCTGGGGGTTGGCCGGAACCGTACCGAAGATCCGGTCAGTCCCACCGCGGGGATTCAGTTCCACCGCAAACGGGGCGCGGCCGTCAAAGCGGGGGATCCGGTCATGACCGTCTGGTCCGCCACGGAAGAAGGGCTGGCCGCGGCCCTGCCCCGGCTGGAAGCCGCGGTGGAATACGGCGCGGAACCTCCTCCCCCCCGAAAGCTGGTGCTTAAGGAAATCACCGCGGAACCGGCGGCGGCCGGGCCGGAAGGTTCCGCCAGTCCGGCGGAACCTTTAACCGGTCCGGCCAAAGGCGGCCGCTGATGGAGTGGCGGAAAAAACCGATTTCCTCCGATTCGGTAAAGGCCCTGGCGGAGCGGTACGGATGCGATCTTTTAACCGCCTCCATACTGCTCCGCCGGGGAATCAGCTCCGGCGAAGAGATCCGGTACTATCTGGAAAACGACCTCCGCTATCTCCGTAATCCCTTTGAACTGCCCGGCATGGAGGACGCGGTGGAACGGATCCTGGCCGCCAGGGAAGAGGGGGAAAAGATCCTGATCTTCGGGGACCGGGATGTGGACGGCATCACCGGAACGGTACTCCTGGCGGATTTTCTGGACCGTAACGGCATGGACGTCCGGTGGCGGCTTCCCATGGGGGACGATCCTTACGGCCTGTCCATGGAGGCGGTGGAGGAATTTGCCGCGGACTACGGAACGCTCATTATTACCGTGGACTGCGGCATTTCAAACCGCGGGGAAATTGCCAGAGCCGCGGAACTCGGCGTCGGGACGGTCATAACGGATCACCATAACCCTCCCCGGCAGCTCCCCGACGCCCAGGCCATCGTCAATCCCAAACTGGCCGGCTCTTCGTATCCTTTCAGGGACCTCTGCGGCTGCGCCGTGGCCTATAAGCTGGTATCCGCCCTGCGCTTTGCCCTGAAAAGTGAAGTCTACGGACAGCCGATCTGCCTCCTCAATACCCGGCCTTCCAACGATTCCATCATCATCGAGGCCGCGAAGCTCAGAAACCTGGCGGTGATCGACACCATCGCCGAAACGGTCGTTCCCGGCATGGTCGCCGTCACAGACACCAGGCTTCCCGCTTTTCTGTCGGGCCAGCAGATACTCTGCTGGGATCTGCCGGTCCAGCAGAAACTCCTGGTCCGGGCTTTCGGCGGCGGCGCGGAAATACAGATGCTGGACATAGCCGGGGAAATCGGACGGCAGATACCCCGGACCGCGGGGAAAAGCCTCTTCCGCCTGAAGGAAGCTTCCCGGATAGGCAAATACCGGGAGGAGGGCGCCGGGGAACTGGACGTTCTGGTGAACCTCTTTATCAGCTTTGTCCAGAAAAAGGAAAGCTTCTTTGATGAAGAGGACGGTTCGGATCTTCAGCTTGCCGCCCTGGGAACCATCGCCGACATTATGCCGCTCCGGGACGAAAACCGGCTTATTGTCAGAAAGGGCGTGGAGGAGATATGCAAAAAGCCCCGGCCGGGACTTTCGGACCTGCTCTTTGTCCAGGATTTGGCGGGCCGCCCCCTGGGAACGGAGGAAATTTCCTGGCAGTTAACCCCGGTGATCAACGCCTCGGGCCGGATGGGAAGCCCCGAAAAAGCCGCCGCCCTGCTCCTGGGGGGAACGGCGGAAGAACGGAACCGTCTGGCCGGTGAAGTGAGCGCCCTGAACGAAGAGCGGAAAAAACTCGGCGACAGGATCTGGGAAAGCGCCGAACCCCAGGCCCGGAAAAACCTGGAACGGTTTTACGGTAACCTGGCCCTGGCCTGGGGAGAGGGAATTCTCCGGGGCATTACGGGGATCATCGCCAACCGGCTTTCCCGGTGTTTTAACATCCCCGGGGTGGTGGTTTCCCTGGGACCCGATAAGGCCACCGGGTCCCTCCGCTCGGCCCGGAATTATGATCTAAGCTTTCTGCTGGAGCAGTGCTCCGATCTTTTTATCGACTGGGGGGGCCAC
This sequence comes from Treponema sp., assembly GCA_031266175.1. Taxonomy (GTDB): domain Bacteria; phylum Spirochaetota; class Spirochaetia; order Treponematales; family Breznakiellaceae; genus JAISBN01. Next base: position 6,144 of record JAISBN010000027.1, read on the forward strand.
GATTTTGCCGCGGGTTTCAGCATGGACCGCTCAAACTGGGAACCCTTTCTGGACCGGCTTGCCGGAATCGCTTCCCACATGGAACTGGGACCCGAAACCGGCGCGGTCCTGGAACTTGACGCGGAGCTGCCCCTTTCCTACCTTTCCCTGCTGGAGGACGATCCCCGGGTAAAGGACAAAAAAGATCTCTACGTCCTCCGCCTGGCGGATCGCTTTGAACCCTACGGCGAAAAAAACCGCCCCCTCCTGTTTCTTTCCCGGGGCCTGGTTATCGCGGACATTCAGATCATGGGCAGCGGGGGGCAGCACGTCAAACTAACGGTGGATACGGGAAAATTGAAATGGCCCGCGGTATACTGGAACGCCGCAGACCGGATCAATGTTGATTTCAGGGCCGGCGACGCGGTGGACATGGTGTATACGGTAAACCGGAACTGGTTTAACGGAATGGAAACCCCCCAGTTGGTAGTACAGGATCTGGGAAAGAGCAAACAAACCGCCGGCAAGGACTGAGCGCGCGGACGGCTCATCCTGAGCGCGCAGCCGTGGCGCGGATGGCGCGGGCACAACCGCGGCGGCATTAACGCCGCCGGCGTTGGGGCCGAGGTTTTTTAAAGGAGTGGAGAACATGAGAACATCCGGCGGGAACCGGGCTTTTCTTCCGGTTTTTTTGGCGCTGCTGGCGCTTCCCTGGTTCGCGTCCTGCCAGAGCGGCCGGGCCGCGGAGCCCGGCGCCCCGGCCTCCGGTCAGGCCGCCGCGGACACCCAAAGCCGGACGGCGGCCGAAAACCGGACCGCCGAAAGCCGGCCGGCGCTTGTCGATAAGAGCCAATGGGAATTCAGGGCCGCCGTCCTGGGGTCCCTTAAGCCCGGGGAACCCTTTGTGGCCGCCATATCGGGGATGCCCCCCCAGAACAGTTCCGCCGGCGCCGGCCGGATCCGGGCCGTCCTGGTCAGGGGGGATCGGGAACTTAACCGGGCCTTCTTTTTTGATACCCGGGAGCAGTGCCGCCGGGGACCGGTCAACGCCGCGGTGATGGCGGTGCCCTCCACCGTCGGAGCGGGGAAGGCGTCGCTGCGGATAGAGGCCGGCGGCAAGGTGCTGGAGACGATAGAGCTTACCATCGGGGAACGGTTTTTTAGCACCGAAACAATCAACATCACCGCGGGCATGTCGGACATCCTTACCAGGCCGGATCCGGAAAAAACCCGACAGGCGGAACAGATGTGGGCGATATGGGCCCGGACCGGGGACGAGGTCTATGCCCCGGGGAACTTTATCATGCCCGTTAAATCGGAAGTCCAGACCAGCCGCTTCGGGGGCCGGCGGATCTACAAATACCCCGACGGCAGGACCAGTTCTTCCATCCACGCGGGGGTAGACTGGCGGGCCCCCACCGGCACCCCCCTCTACGCCTGCGCCCCCGGCAAAGTAGTCCTGGCCCGGATGCGGATCGTTACGGGCAACACGGTGGTGATCGAGCATATGCCCGGGGTCTATTCCCTCTGCTACCACATGGATAAAATCGCCGTCGCCGAGGGGGACATGGTCCAGACCGGATCCCGCCTGGGGGACGCGGGGGCCACCGGCTTTGCCACCGGGGCCCACCTCCACTGGGAAGTCCGGGTCGCCACGGAAAATACCGATCCCGCCGCCTTTCTGGGCAGGAAGATCCTTGACACAGAGGCGATTCTGGCTATACTGAACGAATAGCGTTCCTGAAATTCACCGCAGGTTGAACCAGGCCCTATCCTTAAAACCAATGTTTACCGTACGGAAAGGAGGTGAAAACATTTGGCCCATATTGTCATAGACGACAACGAGATGCTTGAAAAAGCCATTAAGCGTTTTAAACGGATGGTAGAAAAAGAAGGCATCATCCGGGAATATAAAAAACGGGAGTATTACGAAAAACCCTCCACCATTCTTAACCGGAAAAAGAAAGCAATTGCCCGCAAATTGATGAAAAAAAACCGAAAGGGAAAATCAGAGTATTAAGCGGCCGGGGTGAATAGCGCGCGCGGTTGTACCCGCCTCCGCGGCTATTCACCCAGAAGGGCAGCGAGAAATTCCACCGTCCCCCCCTTGTTTCCGCCGGGACCGGTACAGGACGGACAGCCCGATTTACAGGGGCAGTCCGCCGCCGCCCGGTAAGCCGCGGCGGCGACCTCCCGGATTTTCTGGGAAAGGGCCTCCGCCAGCCCCGTGCCGCCGGGGTACTTGTCGTAGATATACAGGGACGGCAGGGCGAAGTGGGGATCCCGGACCCGCTCGGCGATTCCCAGATCCCTCGGATCGCAGAGCAGGTATACCGGGGCGATGCTTTTAACCAGGCTCCCCGCCCCGGACAGCACGGACCCCGCGGTTTCCCCGTCCAGGGACGCAAGGTACGCCCCGGCGGCGCTTTCTCCGGGGAAAAGCAGCATCAGGGCCCGGGTCTGCATTTCCTCCTCCGCCAGATCGATGTCCCCGTAGCCGATATTCTCGTGGGTATGGAAGCGGATCTTCTTGAATTTGGAAACCTGGGACCGGACCAGCACATCGCCCAAAACGCCCCGCGTGTTGCGGGGATATTCGAATTCCTCGTCCTCGCTTAATACCTTGATGTCGGTTTTTACCAGGCCGTCGGTAAAGTAGTTCAGCTCCGCTTCCCGGACCAGACACTTCCGGTTGGGGATGTCCAGGTCCTCCACCAGGTACTGCCGGCCCCGGTGGATGTAGACGGCGTTTTTGAAGATCAGCTCCCTGGCGCTGGGCCGGTCCATCTCGCCGATGACGGCGTTCCGTCCGCCGGTAAGGTCCACAATCACCACGTTGTCCGCCGAGGCCGAGCGCAGGCTGATTCCCTCCGCGGGGAAGGATCTGTCCGACCAGTGCCAGCGGCCCGCGGTGTGGCGGACGATGCCGTCTTCCTCGAGGAAGGACAGGACGTCGGCGGCTCCCGGACCGAAGGGGTCCCCGGAGGGGTCCCCAATGGGGGCGTTTTCCGCGGTGTCCCCGTCCCGGAGGGGTTCCCGAAGGGGGTCCTGAAGGGGGTCCGGAGGGGTTCCCGGGAGGGGGTCCCGGAAGGGGAGCTCAAAGCAGGCGCATTTGACGTGATCCGTCAGGATATAGGGATTATCCGGATCGATCCGGCCCTCTTCCGCGCCCTTGCCGAAAAACCATTCCGGATCGTTCATGATAAACTGGTCCACCGGACTGGAGGACGCCACAAAGACCGACACCGACGTTCCCCCCCGGCGGCCCGCCCGGCCCGACTGCTGCCAGAAGCTGTTGAAGGACCCGGGAAAACCCGACACCACCGATGCGTCCAGCCCCCCGATGTCGATTCCCAGTTCCAAGGCGTTGGTGCTGACCACCCCCCGGATCGTCCCATCCCGCAGGCCCCGTTCGATTTCCCGCCGCTCGTTGGGCAAAAGCCCCCCCCGGTAGGGTTCCACCCGGATGCCGGAATTCCCGGTATAGAAGTTTGCCAGGTCCTCGTTGACATAGGAGGCGGCCACCTCGGTTTTGATCCGGGAGTGGGCGAACAGGATGGTTTTGATCCCCCCCTTGAGCAGGGCGGCCATCCAGCGGCGGCTTTCGGACACCGAAGAGCGGCGTATCCCCTGGGCGGCGTCCACCAGGGGCGGGTTGTAGAGGATTACCCGCTTTTCGCCCCGGGGGGCACCGTTTTTGTCCACCAGGGCCAGGCTGCCGCCGCCGATTAGGGCCTGTCCCAGTTCCCGGGGATTGGCGATGGTGGCGGAACAGAGGATGAACCGGGGATTCCCGCCGTAAAAGGCGGCGATCCGGCGGAGCCGGCGGATGACGTTGGCCACGTGGCTGCCCAGGACCCCCCGGTAGGCGTGGGTTTCGTCGATGACGATAAACTTAAGGCGGGAGAAAAACTTGATCCATTTGGGATGGTTGGGCAGGATCCCCGCGTGGAGCATGTCGGGGTTGGTGATCACGATCCGCCCCTCGTCCCGGGCGGCTACCCGCAGGCTGCCCGGGGTGTCGCCGTCGTAGGTGATCACCTTGACGGGGAGGCCGAAAAAATCCGCCGGGGCGGCCTCGGGGAGGGCGGTTCCGTTCACCGTTCCGGCGGCGGTTCCGTCTACCGGGGAAACCAGGGCCCCCAGTTCCGACTGCTGGTCCTGGGAGAGGGCCTTGGTGGGGAAGAGGTACAGCGCCCGGCCTTCGGGGTCTTCCAGCAGGGCCTGGAGGACCGGCAGGTTGTAGCAGAGGGTCTTTCCCGAGGCGGTGGGGGTAACCACCACCACATTCCGGCCGGACCGGACCTGTTCCCAGACTTCCCCCTGGTGGGTGTAGATTTGTTCAATTCCCCGGGCCCGCAGGGCCCGGACAACGCGCCCGTCCAGATCCGGGGGGAAGGGGACATAGGCCCCCTTCGCGGCGGGGATAAGCCGGTTTACCACGATGTTCGGGGCAAATTCGGGACTGCCCAGGATCCGTTCCAGGTTTTTCCGGGGATCGCTCATTCCCCGATTGTACCATAAAGCATGCGGAACTATAAACCGCTCAGAACAAAGAATTATAAACCGCTAGGTCGAATCGAACCAAAGGTTCGCAGTCGAAGAAGTTTTTTACTTTGTTCTTTACTTCTTCGACTTTTTCGACTTCGTGGTAAAATTTTACGGAATCACCGCCGAGACAATCGGGCCCCAGGGGCCTTTTTTTTCGCCGTTTTCTATCTGGACGGCGATGTAGGCGGTGCTTCCGCTGTCGGTGTAGTCAAAGTTTATCAGGTCCTTCTTCCGCTGGGTCGAGAACGCCCCGGTGAGCTTTTCGGGATCCGTGACGGGCTCCCCGCCGGGGGGGACTACCTTGAACCAGACCCGGTAGCTCTTGTTGGCCCTGTCCTCGGGGTCCCCGGATATGTAGATGATCCGTATCCCCAGCTGGTGGGGGCCTATGAGGAAGATTTCTACCATCACCTGCGCGGTGGGGTTCCCGGTGGGGGTGGGGTGGGAATCATGGGGGATAAGGCCCAGGCTGATCAGGGCCGCGTTGTCCAGGGGGGGACCAGGAAAAAATGCCCCTTAAAAAAGCGCATCTTCCCCGTCAGGGCCCCGAAGGCTTCCCGGCACTGCTCGTTGATTACCGGCGTCCGCTCGCCGCCCGACGCCTTTTGCAGCAGTTCCTGGGCGGCGGCGAAGAGGAGCCCCAGTTCGGTGAACTGTGGGGCGGGGATGCCCCAGGCGGTTCTGACTTCCACCGTCATAACGCTGATCCAGCTGCGGCACATGACCAGCTGATCCGCCCGGGGGGACGGCAGCCAGTCGGTTCTTTTAGCCATGGTTGTCTCCTTGCGCGTACGCTTTTTGCGTACGCTGAATATATCTGCCCCGGCGCCCGCGGCGCCGGACTGACAGCCCGTTTTCGGCCCCAAAGTCTTAAGACTTTGGCCCGTAGTCTTAAGACTTTGACTCGTGGTCTTAAGACTTTGACTCGTGGTCTTAAGACTTTGGCCCGCAGTCTTAAGACTTTGGCCCGCAGTCTTAAGACTTTGACCCGTAGTCTTAAGACTTTGCTCCGTAGTCTTAAGAATCTGACCCGGATTCTTACGGCTTAGTTGATCCGCTGCCAGGACAGTTTGCGGATACTGTCGTTATTGGTATCGGCCACGTAGAGATTCCCCGCGGCGTCCACGGTTATTCCCCGGGGTTGGTCAAACCGGGCGGCGGTCCCGGCGCCGTCGGTAAAGCCCAGGATTCCGTCCCCGGCGATGGTACTGACGGTAAAGGTTCCCGGGGGGCCTTCCACTATTTTACGGATCCTGTGGTTGTTGGTATCGGCCACATAGAGGATTCCCGCGGCGTCCACGGTTATTCCGGCGGGGCCGGAAAATTTGGCGTCGGTCCCGATGCCGTCGTCAGAACCGGGACTTCCGGCCCCGGCGATGGTACTGACGGTAGAATACGGCGAGCCTTCCACTATTTTACGGATCTTGTGGTTGCCGGTATCGGCCACGTAGAGGTTTCCCGCAGCGTCCACGGTTATTCCGGCGGGGCCGGAAAATCTGGCTTCGCTGAGCCCGGAGCCGTCGGCGCCGCCTGCGATTCCGGGATACGCACCACTCCCGGCGATGATGGTCACGGTCCTCGGAACATCGTTGGCTATTTTACGGATATTGTGGTTGCCGGAATCGGCCACATAGAGGTTTCCATCGGCGTCCGCGCTCATTCCGGCGGGGCCGGAAAATTTGGCGGTGAGCCCGGGACCGTCGGTATTGCCGCCGGCGCCCCCGGCGAAGGTGCCTACGGTCCACGGACTGCCCGCGGCTATGCTGCGGATCCGGGAATTATCGAAATCGGCCACATAGAGCTTCCCGTCATACAGGGTTATTCCCTGGGGATGGTAAAACCGGGCGCTGGGATCGTCGTTACTACCGATGGCTCCGCCCACGTCCCCGGCGATGGTGGTGACGTTCCACGGACTGCCCGCGTTTATACGGCGGATCTGGTTGTTCTCGGTATCGGCCACATAGAGGTTCCCCCCGGCGTCCACGGTTATTCCGAAGGGGGCCCAAAACTGGGCGGCGGCCCCGGGAACATTGTCGGTAAGGCCGCTGGTTCCGTCCCCGGCGATGGTGGTGACTACCCAGGCGTACTGGGGGGGAGGGCTCCCGGCAGCGCCGCCGCCTTTGTCCCTGTCCAGGGTGGGTATCCAGGGGTTTTTGCAGGCGGCGAAGGCCGTTAAAACAGCGGCTGCCAGGACGGCGGCTGTTAAAACGGCGGCGCGGAGGGTTAAGCGGCGGGTCGAATCGAGCCGCCGGTTCGGGGTCACAGAAGAAAAGGGAAAAGGGGCTCTTAAAAACTTCTTTGACTTTTTCGACCTGGCGGTTATATATTCCGCTTTGTCTTTCGGCAGGGTTATGCTGCGGGGTTTCATGTTCTCCTCCAATGCTAAAACCGGAATCCGGCGGAGAGGCCCGCCCCGGCGATATAGGGATACCCCGCCCGGACGGCGGGTTCGACATACCAGCGGGCGCTCAGGGGGAAACGCCAGCCCGCGGAAAGGCCCGCGGAGATTCTGCCGTCCCCGTTGTGGACGGTAAAGGCGCCGTCCAGGGCAAAGAGGGCGGTTCCCGCGTCTATCTGGACAAAGAAGCTGGCGTTATTCCGGGGCAGGGGATAGACCCGGAGGAAGAGGCAGAATTCCAGGGTGGTAAACCCGTGGGCGTCGGCGAAGTAGAGGGCCCGCAGACCCATGGCCCCGTCGTCGTAGCCGTACCCGGCGGCGAGGCCCCCGCCAAAGGCAGGGCCCGAGCTGCTGAACAGGGCGGTCTGGATCACCGGGGCGGCAAAGAATTCTTCCCCCCCGGGAACCTGGGCCCCGGCGGGGACGGCGAGGGCAAAGAGCAGGACCGCCAGCATGCCGCCGCCGCTTTTTAGGCCGGAAGTTGTCCGCGGAGAAGCTTTACGGGCATAGTTCTCCCCCGGAAAAAAAATTTTAGGGGAGATGACGGTGAGCGTTGGGGGGGGGGGGGGGGGGGGTGGTTAAATTGGTTTTTTTTAAAATACTTTGGGGGGGCGGTGTTGTTTTTTGTGGGGGTGGTATCGGGTGTGACACGCG
>JAISBN010000007.1 GCA_031266175.1 Treponema sp.
ATCCTGTACCTTACCGTGTTCGCCGCCCATAAACTTACCGGTTACGTTCCCGCGGGGGCCGCCCTGCTCCTGATGAGCGTCCTTGTCCCCGCCGCGGTAATTATCGCCCTGTTCCAGAATTCCCAGGCCCTGACGTTTTTCGGTTTTCTGGGCGGATTCGCCGCCCCGGTACTGCTCGCGGCCGAAAGCGGCCATATCGGTTTTCTCTTCTCGTACTACACGGTCCTTTCTCTGGGAATCTTCGCGATAGCGTTTTTCCGTTCCTGGAAATTCACCGCCGTCCTCGGGTTTGCGGCAAGTTTCGGCGCGGCGCTCGGCTGGATTCTGAACGCCTACACTCCGGGCGATTTCGCGTTTACCGAAAGTTTCCTCGCCCTCTTCATCGTCATCTACACGCTGCTCGGCATCATGATGCTTAAAAAAACCGCCGAAACAGACGGGGAAAAGGGATTGTACCTCGATCTTGTGCTGATACTCGGAACGCCGTTTTTGGGCGCCCTTGCCCAGTGGAAGGTTTTCTCCGCCGTCAAACACGGCTACGCCCTGGTTTCGCTGATCTTCGCCGCCTTCTACGTTGCCCTGGCCTTTGTTCTGTTGCGCTTCAACCGCCGGAACGCGCCGCGGATTCCGCCGTTCCTTATCGAGGCCTACGGCGCCCTGGCCCTGTTCCTTGCCAACCTTATTATTCCGCTGGAATTGTCGCCCGCCGTTGTCTCCGCGATCTGGGCGGGAGAAGGCGTCGTCGTGTACTACCTCGGTCTGCGGCGCGGAAAGATCCGCGTTCTCGCGGCGGGTCTTGTTATCCACGCCGCGGCCGCCGTTGCCTTTATCGTCGAAAGGCCCGCCGCCGTATACGGCCCCCTGCGAAGCGCCGCGTTTATCGGAACCCTCATTATAGCGGCCTCGGCCTTCGCCATACTGGTACTGACCAAAAAAGCCGGCAAATCCCAAGAATCCGCGGAAGGTCTTTCCGCGGATTCTTCCGCCGCCGGACCGTTCCCGGCGCTTTCTTCCGGGAACGGCTATACGGCGCTGCTGGTCCTCTGGGGCCTGGCCTGGTACTTCAGCGGCTGGGGCGTTGAGCTGGGGCGGATTTTCCGGGGGAATTGGGACGATTTTGCCGTGTGGTCTTTTATCGCCGCATCGGGAAGCGCCCTCCTTTTCTTCGCGCTTTCAAAGCTGTTCGATATTGTCCTGCTGAACCTCGCGGCCGTCCCTTCCCTCACGATTGCCTGCTGCGCGATGCTCGGGCCCCTCGGCCGCCGGACCGCCGGGATCTTTTTTGACGACTTCACGAGCGTCTTTACCTACAATTATTTGCGGAGCCTCTGGCTTTGGGCATGGCTCTGTTTCATCGCCGTCCACGCCGCGCTCATCTTTCTGTCAAAAAAAACCGCCGGTGAAAAAACGGCGGCCGGTAAACCCACGGACGGCATAACCGTGGACGGAATAATCGCGCCGTGGATCTTCATCTGTGTTCTTGTCGTCCTGCCGGTTCTTACCGCCTCCCTGCGCTACCTGACAACTTTTCTCGACATGGCCCCGGCGTGGACGGCCCTTGCCGGCATAGCCCCGCTCCTCGCGAGCCTGCTCGCGCTGGGCTTTTTGTCAAGGCGGATTGCCGGCGCGGAAGAAAGCTACCGTCTTTTTGAGGGACCCTTTCTTCCGTGGATACTCTGCGGGGCCGCCGCGTTGTGGTTTACCGTAACGCTCTTTATGCCCGGAAACCCCGCCCCCCTCCCGCTGTACCTTCCCGCGCTGAATCCGCTGGAACTCCAGCAAGCCCTCTGCGTCGTCGTGATCATCGTCGTCCAGGGGGCGGCGGGCAGGGCGGCCCTTCCGTCGATGAGCCGTCCGGCGGTTTTTGTCTTTGCCGACATCGCCGCCTTCTTCTGGATTACCTCGATGCTTGCCCGGAGCGTTCACTTTTTCGCGGGCGTCCCCTTCGGCAGGGTCGTGTTTTCCGACGCGTTCAGCCTCGGCCTTTTTGTGTTCTGGGCCTTCTGGGGCATAGGCCACATTGTCCTCGGCCACCGCCTGGCCCTGCGTCCGCTCTGGATAGCCGGGGTGGTTCTTACCATAACGGATATTGCCAAGCTGCTGCTCATCGACATGTCCAACACCGGAACTTTCGCCAGGATCGTTTCGTTCTTTATTGCCGGGCTGGTGCTTCTCTTTATCGGCTGGGCCGCTCCCTTCCCCCCGGCTCCAAAAAAGGATGATCCATGAAAAGCGGTAAAACGGTTACCGCCGCGGCGGTTTTTCTTTTCTGTTCGTTCATTGCCGCCGCGGACGACGAACCGGGTTCCCCCGGACTTCCTTCCATCGGCGACTTTGCCGGGAAAATCGAAGTCACCGGAAACCCGGGAAGCCTTCTGTCGTTTGAAATCCCCGAAGACGTATACCGCGGCCTTGAGCGATCCGACATGGGCGATATACGGATCTACGATTCTTCGGGAAACCCCGCGCCGTTTCTGCTGCGCGGCCCGAAGGAAAACATAACGGTTCCGCCCGAAAAAACCGTACCCCTGCTGGAATGGAACGAAAAGGCCGGACGCTTTGCCCCCTCGTCCCCCGATGTCGAAATCAGCGTCTCCGGAGCGGCTATCTCAATCTATCCGTCCGCCGGGGAACTCCCCGCCGGACAGGCCGCGGGGGCCGCTTCCGGGGGCCTCTATCTGGCGGACCTTTCGGGTCTTGACGGCGATCCGCCCTCAAAACTCGTCCTTGATTTTGAGGGAGACGCGTTTTTCAACGCCCGGCTCTCGATACGAAAGAGCGACGATCTTGCCCGCTGGGAAGAATACGGCAGGGCGCAGACGGCGGCCTTCTACAACAATCCGGGCACGGACCGGAACGAATTCGACATACCCCGGGCGCGTTATCTGCTTCTTGAGTTTGACGGAACAACGCCGCCGGTCAATTCGGCCGCCGTCCGTTTTGATCCGGTGGAAACTCCGGCGGCTTTGCGGGAAACCTCGTTTACCGGAACAAAAAGCGCCGGCGGAAAAACAGTACAGTACCGGACGGAGGGCTGTTTCCCCGTCAAACAACTTTGTTTCAGCCTTGCGCGGCCGGATTCGATACCGGTCGTTATCAGAAACCGGAACGGCGAGGAAGACGACTGGCGTTATGCCGGGGAAACTGTCTTGTACCGCATTGAGACGCCGGGAGAATCGCCACTGGTAAACGGCCCGGTAGATACTTTCGGACGGGGCCCCTACTGGGAGATCGAAGCGCCGGGCGAACAGGTTTTTACCGAAGTTCCCCGGCTGACAATCTTGTGGGAGGCTCTGGAAATAGTGTTTCTTGCCCGGGGAGAAGGTCCCTGGACCCTTGCCTACGGTAACGGCGCTTACGGGCCGCCTGAATCATCGTTAAGCGGCATCCGGGACGAAGCGGAAACTTTTCCCGCCGCGCTTGGCCGGCGTTCTTACACCGCGCCGGCGGGTAAAGCGGCCGGAACGGAACGGTGGGGGCAAATCGTACTCTGGGGGATACTGGGCTTCGCGGCGGCGGCCCTTTGCGGTCTTGCCGCCTATATCGTTAAATCCGCAAAAAACGGAGAATAAATTGAATCCCGTACAGGAGTCCCCGAATACCGGGACGGTACAGCTGTATCCAATTCTCTTAGCGTTTTCTACGTACTATCGGTATTCGCCGTGTCCCGGATACGAAGACTGTCAAAGGTTCGGTGGGTCGGCTTGTAGTCTGACATATCCAGGGGAGAGGGATAGTCCATGCTGCCATTCGCGCGGCGGGGCCAGAAGGTGATAAGACGGTCATCAAAGGTATCATCATCTATCAGATCAAGAAGAGCCTCCACAAAACCACCGTTTACCCGTACAAACTGGGTAAACAGCGTTTTGTCTTCCAAAAAACATCTATATAATCGCCGTCGAATTTAAAGATGAGTGTAAAGAAAATATCTGTTCGAGGCGGCCACTTGTAGGGCAAGTTCTTTTTTAGCTTTTCTTGTAATTCAGGATCTCTACAGTCAAGAATAGTGAGGATATATCCGCTGTTTGTTTTTACTATTTTATCAATAAAAAATTGGCAGCTGGACATTAAGAGACCGTGTTGAAAAAAATGAATTCTCTTGATATCATAATCATTATACCAGTCAGGGGTACTCCGTCCCTCGGCAGCGCTTATAATGGTTCTATCTTGCTTCATGATTGCCTCAAGATAATAACGCTGCACATACCGTTGATTTTCCGGATTTTCGCTCCGATAGGTAATATCCCGGGGAAATTCATCTTGTTTATGAACGGATTTAAGCTGATCGGCTGGAATGCGGATATCCTGCCCTTTGTACTCCACGACAATATAGTGGTCATACTGGCCGCTATAAAATCCAACGCCAGGCAAAATAACTGTACCCCCCGTTTCGCCGTCAAAAAAATCATTACGAAGAAAGCTGGTTTCTTTAAGCCAATAGTCACCCTTTGCCCCGTCTTTAACGCGAAAGAAAACCTTGTCTTCCGCGCGTAACGTACCGGCCTGAACAACTAAAATCAGAATACAGGCCATGCTCTTTTTCATTATTTTCTCTCTATTTTCTCAAAGTGATCGAAAGGATTTATTAGCAATATGTTGATCGCTCCCCAATTAGATATCCTCCCAGCCGGGGATCGGGCAGTTTCTTCCACATATCCATGACATTCCCGGCTGGCAATGAATATAACATTACGGGGCGTGGATTTTGAAGCCATACTTCGCCGGGCGCCTAAAAAACTTTCAGAATTTGAAAAATTTTGTAAAATAATGTTTGACACCGGAGAAAAGCCGGTATAAAATATGTACGTTAACATACTGCGTGTACGTTAACGCAAAATCTTGGAGATGTGGAGGAATTTCATGAAACGAACGGTAGTATTCGGTTTTGCCCTGCTGATGGCGGCAGCGGTATTTCTGGGCTGCGGCGGCAAGGACGCGGGCGGCCAGGCGGAAGATTCAAAGGGACTTATCGGCGTTGTTATGCCGACCCGGTCGGAGGAACGGTGGAACAAGGACGGAAACGCCGTCAAGGAGGGGCTTGAAAAACTGGGTTACACGGTGGATCTGCAGTTTTCCGACGACGACATTCCCACCCAGCTTAACCAAATCGACAATATGATCACCAACGGCGTTAAGGCGCTGGTGATCGCGTCCATTGACGGCTCGTCCCTGGGTACCCAGCTTGAGAACGCCCGGGCCGCCGGTATTCCGGTCATTTCCTATGACCGCCTTTTAATGCAGTCTCCCAATGTGGATTACTATGTATCCTTCGACAACTACAAAGTCGGACGGCAGATGGGGCAGATCCTGGTTAACGGCCTTAATCTGGACAATCCCGCCAAGAGGCCGATAAACCTGGAACTCTTTGCCGGTTCCCCGGACGACAACAATTCCGTCGGTTTTTACCAGGGAGCGATTGACGTCCTGCAGCCCTACATGGACTCCGGGGTTGTAGCGGTTCCCTCGGGCCAGATTGACCGGACCGTCATCGGCACCCTCCGCTGGGACGCGGCGGAAGCCCAGAAGCGTATGGAAAACCTGCTTTCCCGCTATTATTCGGGTAACGTGGTCCTGGACGGCATTCTTTCACCCTATGATCCGATCAGCCTTTCCTGCCTTGAAGCCTGCAAAGCGGTCGGGTACGGCAGTACCCCCGGTAAGCCCCTTCCGGTGGCCGGCGGACAGGATTGTATTGTCGCCTCGGTTAAATCCATTGTCCAGGGCGAACAGTACGCCACGGTCCTCAAGGACACTCGTTCCCTCGGGGCCGCCACGGTCGAACTGGTGGACAAGATAATGAAAGGCGAGACGATCAGCGGCCTTGACACCACGAGTTATCCCAACGGCGCCTCGGTAAACGGCAGCCCCTACATCGTCCCGTCCCTGCTTCTCGATTCCGTTATTGTTACACAGGACAACGTGCAGAAGGATGTTATCGATACCGGTTACCATTCCAGGGAGGAACTGGGACTGTAACGTACCATCAAGCGGCCAAAGGGCTCCCGAAAGGACCCTTTGGCTTGGGTGTTTTTGGCAGGAGAAGCGCATGAATCAAGCGGTGCTGCTTGAGATGAAAAATATTACAAAAACATTTCCGGGGGTAATAGCCCTGGACAAGGTAAACCTGCAGATCAGGAAACAGGAGATCCACGCCCTGGTCGGTGAAAACGGAGCCGGAAAATCAACCCTGGTGAATATCCTTTCCGGCGTGTATCCCCACGGCGAGTACGAGGGTGAAATTGAATTTAACGGAAAGCCCTGCGCCTTTACCGGCATCAAACAGAGCGAAAAGGCCGGTATTGTTATTATCCACCAGGAGCTTACCTTAAGCCCCTATCTTTCCATTGCCGAAAATATGTTTATCGGCGATGAACGGGCCCGGTACAATATCATAAACTGGGACAAGACCCGGGAGGATGCGCTCATATATATGAAAAAACTGGGGATGGATGAAAATCCCAATACCCAGGTAAACAAGCTTGGCGTGGGCAAGCAGCAGCTGGTGGAAATAGCCAAGGCCCTGGCAAAAAACGCCAGGGTTCTTATCCTTGACGAGCCGACTTCGGCGCTGAACGAGAAAGATTCAGAACATCTGTTACAGATACTGCAGGAACTGCGGGATCAGCACGACATTTCCTCGGTGATCATATCCCATAAATTAAACGAGATTGCCGCCGTTGCCGGCAGGATCACGATTTTGCGGGACGGCAGGACCATTGAAACCCTGGAAGTGGAACGGGACGCCAAAGGCAAAGCTTCGATAAGTGAAGACCGCATTATCAAGGGCATGGTGGGACGGGAGATTACCGATCGTTTTCCGGGGCGCGGCAATACCGCCGGGGACGTTGTTTTTGAGATACAAAACTGGACGGTGTTTAATCCGGATAATCCCGAAAGAAAAAAGCTTGATGACATTAACATTACCGTCCGGGCGGGCGAAGTGGTGGGCCTCGCCGGCCTGGTCGGCGCGGGGCGTACGGAGCTGGCCACCAGTATTTTCGGCAGGCATTACGGCGCCAGGATCAGCGGAAAAACGATCATCCACGGCAAAGAGGTAAATCTTAGTACGATTCCCCGGGCCATCGAAAACGGCATTGCCTATGTGACGGAAGACCGCAAGGAATACGGCCTGGTGCTTATCGAATCGATCAAGGAAAATACCACCCTGGCAAAGCTTAAAAAAATAGCCAAAGGCAGCGTTATTAACGACCACGAGGAAATACTGGCGGCGGAAGAGTACCGCAAAAAGCTTAACACCAAGACTCCCAGCATCCTGCAGCTGGCGGGAAACCTTTCCGGGGGGAATCAGCAGAAAGTGGTTTTGTCCAAATGGCTTTTTTCCGATCCCCGGATACTCATTCTTGACGAGCCGACCCGGGGCATTGATGTGGGGGCCAAGCACGAAATATACCTTATCATCAACGAACTGGCCGCCCGGGGCATGGCGTGCATTTTAATTTCAAGCGAACTGCCCGAAGTTATCGGCATGAGCGATCGCATTTATGTCATGAGCGAAGGCAGGATAACGGCGGAACTTCCCGGCCGGACGTCTACGCAGGAAGAAATAATGCGGTATATACTGTCAAATTAGGGAGACGTGATGAACACATTGTTTGTGCTTTTAAGAAGGAATATGCGCCAGTACGGCATGGTTATCGCTCTGACGGTGGCGATGGTATTTTTCGGGGTTCTTACCGGGGGTACTTTTTTTAAGCCGATAAATCTGACAAACCTGGTGCTCCAGAACAGCTATGTTCTGATCCTGGCCGTGGGCATGCTGCTTTGTACCCTAACCGGAAATGTCGATCTTTCCGTCGGCTCCGTGGTCTGCCTGGTTGGGGCGGTTCTCGGCGTGGCTGTGGTGGACCTCCACATGAACCCCTATCTTGCCATGCTTATAGCCCTGGCGATGGGGGCCCTTATCGGCATGTGGCAGGGATTCTGGATTGCCTTTGTGCACGTGCCGCCCTTTATTGCCACCCTGGCCGGGATGCTGATGTTCCGCGGGCTGGGGCAGGTTATTTTACAGGGACAGACCAAAGCGCCCTTTCCCCGGGAGTTCCAGCTTGTCGCTTCCGGTTATATCCCCGATCCCCTGGGCGGCCTTACCCTGGGTGGAATAACCCTTCACCTCTTTTCCATAGTTATCGGCCTTGCCATCATTGCGTTTATCATCACCGGGGAAATTCGCTCCCGGGGCAGGCAGAGGAAATATAATTTTGATGTCCTTCCCGGGGGAATATGGATTGCCAAGGTTACCTGTATTTCGCTGGTGTTGATGGCCTTTACCGTTGTATTTGCGTTGTACCGCGGTTTTCCGAACATCCTTATCGTGCTGGGCATTCTGATTGTGGGGTATCAGTTTATGGCTTCGAAAACCGTACAGGGGCGGCATATATATGCCCTGGGGGGCAATATAAAAGCGGCAAGACTTTCCGGCATCAAGACCAACTGGGTGATGTTCTGGATTTATACGAATATGGCTGTTCTTGCCGCCGTGGCGGCGATGGTTTATGTGGCGCGCCTTAACGCCGCCAATCCCAAGGCCGGCCAGAGCTTCGAGATGGATGCCATCGCCGCCTGTTATGTCGGCGGTTCCGCGGTTTCCGGGGGAATCGGTACGATTATCGGCGCGGTGGTCGGCGGTCTTTTTATCGGCGTGCTTAATAACGGCATGTCCTTGATGGGGGTAAGCATTGACTGGCAGCAGTCGATAAAGGGCTTTGTTCTGCTTGCCGCGGTGGCCTTTGATCTTTCGTCAAAAATGAGGAGTTCCCGTTAACCCATGAAAACTCAGGATATTACACAGGCAATTACCGAAGGAAAAACCAGTATTGGCATTGAATTGGGTTCCACCCGGATTAAGGCGGTGTTAATCGGTGAAGACCGGCTGCCCGCGGCGTCGGGGGCTTATGAATGGGAAAACCGGCTTGAAGACGGCGTATGGACCTATCATCTGGAAGATGTCTGGACCGGCATCAGGGAGAGTTTTGCGGCCCTGGCGGAAGACGTCCGGAAACGTTACGGCGTAACCCTGACTGCCGCCGGAGCCCTCGGCATATCCGCCATGATGCATGGGTACCTTGCCTTTGACAAAGACGGTGGACTGCTTGCCCCCTTCCGGACCTGGCGGAACACGATGACCGAACAGGCGGCGGCGGAACTCTCGGAACTTTTCCGGTTCAACATTCCCCAGCGCTGGAGCATTGCCCATTTGTACCAGGCGATCCTTAACAGGGAAGATCATGTTAAGGACATTGCCTTTTTAACCACCCTGGCGGGGTATGTTCACTGGAAGCTTTCCGGAAAGCAGGTCCTGGGAGTGGGGGACGCCAGCGGCATGTTTCCCGTCGACAGCAAGACCAACGGCTATCACGGGCGGATGCTGCGGCAGTTTAACGAACGTATTGCCGGCCCGGGATTTTCCTGGAAAACCGTGGAAGCTATCCTGCCAAAGCCCCTTCCCGCAGGGGAAGAAGCCGGCGTCCTAAGCGAGACCGGAGCAAAGCTGCTGGACCCTTCGGGCTGTTTCCGGGCCGGTATACCCCTCTGTCCCCCCGAAGGGGACGCCGGTACGGGTATGGTGGCGACCAACAGCGTAACGGAGCGGACCGGCAATATTTCCGCGGGGACTTCGGTGTTTGCCATGATTGTGCTGGAACGGGAACTTTCCGCGATGTACCCGGAAATCGACCTGGTCGCCACCCCCGCGGGAAAACCGGCGGCTATGGTTCACTGCAACAGCTGTACCTCGGATCTTGACGCCTGGGTACGACTCTTCGGGGAACTCACCGCCCTGGCGGGGATTAAAACCGGCAAAGCCGAATTCTACGACGCCCTTTACGGCAAGGCCCTGGAGGGCGAAGCCGACGGCGGCGGCCTGCTGTCGTACAACTACTATTCCGGCGAGCCGGTGACCGGCCTGGAGCAGGGGAGGCCCCTCTTTGTCCGCACCCCCGGCGCCCGTTTTACCCTGGCGAATTTTATGCGGACCCTGCTGTATTCAACCATGGGAACCCTTAAGCTGGGCATGGATATCCTTACCGGAAAAGAACAGGTCGGGATCGACCGGCTCCTGGGACACGGCGGTCTTTTTAAGACCAAGGGTGTGGGCCAGCGGCTTATGGCGGCGGCCCTTGAGGTTCCCGTGGCGGTGATGGAATCCGCCGGCGAGGGGGGAGCCTGGGGCATTGCCCTCTTGGCCTCTTACCTGGGGCAGAAAGAAACGGGCGAAACCCTGGAAGCCTATCTGGAACAAAAAGTATTTGCCGGGAACGCCGGTTCCCGTATTGACCCGGATCCGCAGGACGCGGCGGGATTCAAAACATTTATGGAACGGTACGTCCGGGGCCTGGCCGTTGAACGGGCCGCGGCGGAACATGTATAGACAGCTAAGGAGGACTTGTCATGACGGATCTTAAGAACTATGAATTCTGGTTTATTGTAGGAAGCCAGGATCTGTACGGAGATGAAACCCTTAAACAGGTAGAGTCCGACGCCCGCAGTATGGCGGAAGAACTTGCCGCGGATCCGCTGATGCCGGGGACCCTGGTGTTAAAGCCTGTGGCGGTGAGCCCCCCGGTAATACGGCGGCTCTTTGCCGAGGCCAACGCTTCGCAGGCCTGCGCCGGCATCATCACCTGGATGCATACGTTCTCGCCTTCCAAGATGTGGATCCAGGGTCTTTCGGCGAACAGGAAACCCCTGCTGCACCTTCATACCCAGTTTAACCGGGACATTCCCTGGGCTTTCATCGACATGGATTTTATGAACCTGAACCAGTCCGCCCACGGCGACCGGGAACACGGTCATATCTTTGCCCGGATGCGGCTGCCCCGGAAAGTAACGGCGGGGTACTGGAAAGACCCGGAAGTCCGCCGCCGCGTCGGTATCTGGATGCGGGCCGCCGCCGCCCGGAGCGACGGCATTAGCTCCACGGTGATGCGGCTGGGCGATAACATGCGGGAGGTGGCGGTAACCGAAGGGGACAAGGTCGAAGCCCAGGCGCGGTTCGGCTGGCAGGTCAATACCTGGGGCATTGGGGATTTGGCCGCCGGGTACGGTAAGGTCACGGACGCCGCGGCTTCCGCGCTGGCGGAGGAATACGCCGGCCGTTACGAACTGGCGCCGGAAGTACAGTCCGGCCCCGGCAGAAACGCCGTGCTGGAGCAGGCAAAAATAGAAATCGCCCTTAGGGAAATGCTTCGATCCCTGGACGCCGGGGCCTTTACCACCACCTTTCAGGACCTCCACGGCCTGCCCCAGCTGCCGGGCCTGGCGGCCCAGCGGCTTATGGAAGAGGGGTACGGCTTCGGCGCGGAAGGGGACTGGAAACAGTCCATGCTGCTCCGGGCCGCCAAGGTCATGGCCCAGGGCCTGGAGGGGGGCGTTTCCTTTATGGAAGATTATACCTACCATTTTGAACCGGGGAAAGAAGCGGCCCTGGGCGCCCACATGCTGGAAGTATGCCCCAGTATCGCCGCGGAAAAGCCCCGGCTGGAGGTACATCCCCTGGGAATAGGAGGCAAGGCGGATCCCGCCCGGCTGGTGTTCGACGCCGCGCCGGGGCCGGCGGTACTTGCCACCCTTATCGATCTGGGAGACCGCTTCCGCATGATCCTGAACGAGGTGGAAACCATCAGGATTGAAAACCCCATGCCCCGCCTTCCGGTAGCCCGGGCGCTGTGGAAACCCTATCCGTCCCTGGCCGGCGCGGGGGAAGCGTGGATCCTCGCGGGGGGAACCCATCACTCGGTGTACGCTTCGGCGTTAACGGCGGAATACTTCCGGGACTGGGCGGAGATGATGGACATAGAATGTGTCCTGATCGGCAGGACGACGGATCCCCGGGCTTTCCAGGATGAACTGCGGCGGAACGAAGCCTACTGGTCGAACCGGCGGCGGGGGTAAACGGGGACTATGGATCCGTACAAAACATTACGGGAAGAAGCCTGGGAAGCGAATATGGAGATTCCCGCGCGGCGCCTGGCGATATACACCTGGGGCAATGTTTCCGCCCTGGATCGGGAAAAGGGGGTATTTGCCATAAAGCCCTCCGGGGTCGCCTACGATGACTTAACCCCGGATTCAATGGTTGTGGTAGATCTGGACGGCGCGGTGGTGGACGGAACCCTGAATCCCTCGTCGGACACCGAAACCCACCGGGTGCTGTACCGGGAATTTCCCGGCGTTAACGGCATTACCCATACCCATTCAACCTACGCCGCCGCCTGGGCCCAGGCCCGCAGATCCGTTCCGGTATTCGGCACCACCCACGCGGATCACGGCGCCGAATACATTCCCTGTACACCGGTAATGGACGAAGATGCGGTACGGAACAACTATGAACTGGAAACGGGAAACCTGATTGTCAAAACCTTCCGGGAAGCGAAAAAGGATCCCGCCCTGATGCCCATGGCGCTGGTCGCGGGCCACGGTCCCTTTGCCTGGGGGGAAAACGCCGCCCGGTCCGTGTACCATGCCGCGGTACTGGAAGAGGTCTGCAAAATGGCCCTGCTGACGTTAACCCTGGACCCCCGGGCCGCGCCGCTCCCGGAACACATCATCCGCAAACATTGGGAGCGGAAGCATGGGCCCGACGCCTACTACGGCCAGCGCTAGTTCCGCTGCTGTAGGGGCCTTCGACTCGCTCCCCCGGTCGTGAAAGCACAGGGCCAGGCGGGGCAAAGATGCGTGGAATTTGCGCGGCAAACTCCACGGCGAAACCTTTAGGTTTCGCCCCCTTAATTGATCCGCTGCCAGGACAGTTTACGGATCCGGTAGTTGCCGGTATCGGCCACGTAGAGGTTCCCCGCGGTGTCCACGCTTATTCCCTGGGGGTTTTCAAACCGGGCGGCGGTCCCAACGCCGTCGGCATCGCCGGGAGTTCCGTCTCCGGCCCCGGCGATGGTGGTGACCGTGCGCGGACCGTCATTGGCTATTTTGCGGATATTGTGGTTACCGAAATCGGTCACATAGAGGTTTCCCGCGGCATCCACGGTTATTCCCTTGGGGAAGCTAAACCGGGCGGCGGCCCCGGGGCCGTCGGCAAGGCCCGGGCCTCCGTTCCCGGCGATGGTGGTGACCGTGCGCGGACCGTCATTGGCTATTTTGCGGATACTGTGGTTACCGGAATCGGCCACATAGAGGTTTCCCGCGGCGTCCACGGTTATTCCCTGAGGGGAGTTAAGCCCGGTCGCGATGGTGTTCGCGGATCCGCCCGAGTCTATTTCGCGGATACTGTTGTTGTCGGTATCGGCCACATAGAGGTTCCCCCCGTATGCGGTTATTCCCTGGGGATGGTAAAACTGGGCGCTGGGACCGTCGCTAAGGCCGGAAGTTCCTACGGTTCCCGCGAAGGTGCCCACTGACGAACTGCTCAGGCTTATGCTGCGGATAATGTGGTTATTGGTGTCGGCCACATAGAGGTTCCCCCCATATGCGATTATTCCAGCGGGGGATCTAAACTTAGCGGCGCTCCCGGAAGGGTCATTGAGAAAACCCTCGCCGCCCGCCGTGATGGAGGACACCGTCCACAGACCGTCGCTGGTTATTTTGCGGATCCGGTGGTTACCGGTATCGGTCACATAGAGGGTTCCTCCGGCGTCTGCGGTTATTCCGGTGGGCGCGCGAAACCTGGTGGCGGTTCCAACGCCGTCGGAAAGCCCCTCTACCGAGCCCGCGATGGTGGTGACTACCCAGGCGTATTGGGGAGGCGGGCCCTCGTCCACGCCGTCCTTGTCTTTATCCAGGGTGGGTATCCAGGGGTTTTTGCAGGCCGCGAAGACGGCGGCTGCGCAGACCGCCGCACAGATACCAAGAAAGAAGAACGGCCTTTTCGCCAATCCTTTCATCCGTTTACCTAAAACCGGAATCCGGCGGAGACGTCCGCCCCGGCGATATAGGGATACCCCGCCCGGACGGAGGGTTCGACATACCAGCGCGTCCCCAGGGGGAAACGCCAGCCCGCGGAAAGGCCCGCGGAGATCCGGCCTGCCCCGGCGTCAACGGTAAAAGCGCCGTCCAGGGCAAAGAGGGCGGTTCCCGCGTCCACTTGGACAAAGAAACCGGCGTTATTCCGGGGCAGGGGATAGACCCGGAGGAAGAGGCAGAATTCCAGGGTGGTAAGCCCGTGGGTGTCGGCAAAGTAGAGGGCCCTCAGGCCCATGGCCCCATCGTCGTAGCCGTACCCGGCGGCGAGGCCCCCGCCAAAGGCAGGGCCCGAAGTGCTGAACAGGGCGGTCTGGATCACCGGGGCGATAAAGAATTCTTCCCCCCCGGAAACCTGGGCCCCGGCGGGGAACGCGAGGGCGAAGAATAGCGCCGCCAGCGCCATGCCCCGGGCTTTCGGGCCCCGGGCCTTCGGGATTTGTCTGGAGCGTTTCCGTAAGCGGAAGACGGGGCTGCGGGGAAGCTTTAGGGTCAGAGCTTTCTCCCGGAAGGGATCCCCGGGATTTTACCGGGAGAGAACGGCAGGTTGGGGCAGCTTTTATTAAACGATGCGCTGGTTGGTATGTTCACGGCAAGAATCTCTTTAGGGTGAAGATAAACATTTGCGGAGGGCTTTGTCAAGTGCCAAAAAATCCGCCATCCATGCCGATTTTTTGGCTTGCAGTTTTGCTTTGCAAAACTGCGCCCTATCCACCTGTCGGTGGATAGGCATTGGATACAGAAGAACCCGCTTGCGCGGGGGAGATCCCTGGCGCCACCTGCTTTGCGGGCGCAACCAGCATCCATGGTGGCAGGAATTCCGAATTCAACCACAACGAACCACGGACCACGCGGAAAACACGGACCTGTTGTTTCAATTCCATACTTTTGTCCGTGGTGGTCTGTGTCTGTTTTCTCGTTGACAGTCCGCTGCCTCCATAGTAAGGTGTTTTTCATGCCAAATACATGAGTACAGGAGGTTTCGATATAATGAAGACGACGCTTTACCAGCGGCTAACGGCCCTGGCGGCCTTAGCGGCCGTAGCCCTGATCGCGGCCTTTACCGGCTACGGGCAGCCCGTAACTGGTAAGGGCCCCGATGTGCTAATCGCGGGCTGGGACGGGAACACGTCCTGTTACTGGCTTAACGGCACACAGCATGACCTCCCCGTTACCGGGGAATACGGCTTCGCCAACGCCATCGCCGTATCCGGTTCCAATGTGCATATCGTGGGTTACGACGGCGACTCCGACGAGATGGAGACGCCCTGTTACTGGGTCAACGGCAAGCAGCAAGCCCTCCCTGTTACCGGGAAATATGGCGGCGTCAGCGCTATCGCCGTATCCGGTTTCAACGTGTATATCGCGGGTTCCGATGGGAGCTGGTCAGATACCAGGCCCTGTTACTGGCTTAACGGCGTACAGCAGGCTCTCCCTGTTACCGGGGAATATGGCGGCGCCAGCGCTATCGCCGTATCCGGTTCCAACGTGTATATCGCGGGTTCCGATGAGGGCAAGCCCTGTTACTGGCGTAACGGCGCACAGACGTTCCTCGACATTACCGGGACATCGGGCCAGGCCGCCGCCATCGCTGTATCCGGTTCCGATGTGCATATCGCGGGCTGGGACGGGAACACGTCCGGTTACTGGCTTAACGGCGAGTGGCAAGCCCTCCCTGTTGGGACATCGGGCTGGGCCGCCGCCATCGCCGTATCCGGTTCCGATGTGTATATCGCGGGCGGCACCAAAGACATCGTTGACAAGACTGGAGTTGGTACTAGTAGGTTTACGCCCTGTTACTGGCTCAACGGCGTACAGCATGATCTTCCTGCTACCGAAAGACGGGGCTATGCCAACGCCATCGCCGTATCCGGTTCCGATGTGTATGTCGCGGGCGTCGATGGGGATACGCCCGGTTACTGGCTTAACGGCGAGTGGCATGACCTCCCTCTTACCGGGACAGAGGGCTCCGCCAACGCCGTCGTCCTGCGGTAAAGAATTTAACCACGGACCACGCGGAAAACACGGACCTTTGGTTCTAAATCCCTGCTTTTGTCCGTGTTGGTCCGTGGCCGGGCAGACGACAACGCAAGCCGGGCGGTCGGCAACGCGGGACAGGTTCCCGGGAACGCGGGACAGGTTGCCGACAACGCGGGTCAGGATGTCGGCAACGCGGGTCAGGATGTCGGCAACGCAAGGCAGGTTGCCGGCAACGCAAGGCAGGTTGCCGGCAACGCAAGGCAGGATGTCGACAACGCGGGACAGGTTGTCGACAACGCAGGTCAGGCGGTTGTCAACGTAAGGCAGGATGTCGACACCGCAAGCCGGGCGGATGACAACGCGGGTCAGGCGGTTGTCAACGCAAGGCAGGTTGTCGACAACGCAAGGCAGGATGTCGACAACGCAAGGCAGGATGTCGACAACGCGGGTCAGGATGTCGACAACGCGGGTCAGGTTGCCGACACCGCGGACCGGGCGGTCGACAACACGGGACAGGTTGTCGACAACGCGGGACAGGTTGTCGACAACGCGGGTCAGGATGTCGACAACGCGGGTCGGGATGTCGACAACGCAAGGCAGGATGTCGACAATGCGGGACAGGATGTCGACAACGCGGGACAGGATGTCGACAACGCGGGCCGGGATGTCGACAACCCGGGTCAGGTCTGGTTTAATGTTCCTATGGAACAGGAACAGCAGGAAGATACCGCCGCCGTACTGAACGGCCTGGTCCGGGAACGGATCCTGGTTCTGGACGGCGCCATGGGCTCCCTGATCCGCGAAAAGGCCCGCCGCCGGCCTGGCGCCGCGGGGCCCGGCGCTTCGGACCCCGAAGTTTCGGACCCCGGGACTTCGGGCTGCCTGGATATGCTCTGCCTTACCCGACCGGAGCTGATCAGCTCTATCCACGACGCGTACCTGGAAGCCGGGGCGGACATCGTTACATCCTGCAGTTTCAGCGCCAACGCCGTTTCCCTGGGGGATTACGATCCCGCCGGTCTGCCCCGGGATAAACCCGTCGGCGAAGCGGCCTACGACATAAGCAGGGCCGCGGGAGCCCTGGCCCGGCAGGCGGCGGACAGGTACTCCACCCCGGACCGGCCCCGGTTTGCCGCGGGAAGTATGGGGCCCAGCTCCAAAAGCGGGAGCATCTCCCCCGACGTGGATGATCCCGGCCGCCGGGGCGTCACCTGGGACGAACTGGAGCAGGCCTACTACGACAACGCCCGGGGCCTTCTGGACGGCGGGGTGCACATCCTGCTGCTGGAAACGATCTTCGATACCCTGAACGCCAAAGCCGCCATTGCCGCGATCCTGCGGCTCCGGGAAGAACGGAACCGCCCCGTTCCCCTGATCCTTTCCGCCACCGTGGCCGACGCCTCGGGGCGGATTCTTTCGGGCCAGACCCTGGAAGCGTTTACCGTTTCCACCGCCCACGGGGCCCCCTTTGCCATAGGGCTCAACTGCTCCCTGGGGGCGGAAACCATGCTCCCCTACCTGAAGACCCTGGCGGCGGCCGCTCCCTTTCCGGTCAGCTGCTATCCCAACGCGGGGCTCCCCGGCAACAACGGAACCTACGGCGAGGGGCCCGAAGAAACCGCTTCCCTGGTCAGGGTCTTCATGGAACAGGGGCTGGTCAATATTATCGGGGGTTGCTGCGGCACAACCCCGGAACACATCGCCCGTCTGGCGGAGCTGGCCCGGGAGTATCCGCCCCGGCGCTTCCCCCCGGAAAAGGCCCTGCTCTGCGCCGGGGGAGGGCGAAAGACCTTTCTCGCGGGGCTGGAAATTCTGCCGGTGGACCGGGATTTTATCGACATCGGCGAGCGGACCAATGTGGCGGGGAGCAAAAAGTTCCTCCGCCTCGTACAAAACGAAAACTGGGAAGCAGCCCTGGACACGGCCAGGGAGATGATCGACGCGGGGGCGGGGATTATCGACGTCTGCATGGACGACGCCCTGCTGGACGGAAAGGAGGCGATGGTCCGCTTCCTCTCCCTGGCCCTGGCGGATCCGGAAATCGCCAAAGTCCCGGTCATGCCGGACAGTTCCCGCTGGGAAATTCTGGAGGCGGCCCTTAAATGTATCCAGGGAAAGGGCATTGTCAATTCCGTCAGCCTTAAGGAAGGGGAGGGGGAATTCCTCCGCCGGGCCCGGCTTGTCCGCCGCTACGGCGCGGCGCTGGTGGTTATGCTCTTTGACGAGGAAGGACAGGCCATCAGCTATGAGCGCAGGACCGCCGTGGCGGAACGGTCCTACCGCCTGCTTACCGGCGCGGGATTTCCCCCGGAGGACATTGTTTTTGATCCCAACGTCCTGACCATTGCCACGGGGATGGCCGAACATGACCGCTATGCCCTGGATTTTATCCGCGCCGTTTCCTGGATCCGGGAGCATTGTCCCGGCGCCCGGGTTTCCGGGGGGGTTTCCAACCTTTCCTTCAGCTTCCGGGGGAACGGGGAGATCCGCCGGGCGCTCCACGCGGTTTTTCTAAACCACGCCGTCAAAGCCGGCCTTTCCATGGCTATCCTTAACCCCGCCGGGCTTGTTTCCTGTGACGAGATCCCCGCCGGCCTCCGGGAAGCGGCGGAGGACGCGATCCTGTGCCGCCGTCCGGGGAATATGGACCCCGGCGAAGAGCTTGATTACGCGGAGCGGATTCTGGCCCTGGGCGGCGGCGGCGGGGAAAGCCCCGGGGCAAGCCCCGGCGGGGAAAGCTCCGCGGAGGGCCCCATAGGGGACGGCCTTCCCGAATGGAGGAACCGTTCCCCGGCGGACAGGATAGTTCACGCCCTGGTCAAGGGAATTGACAAATACATAGGGGATGATGTGCTGGAACTCCGCGAAAGCGGCCGCGGTCCCCTGGAGATTATCGAAGGCTTCCTGATGAAGGGCATAGAAGAGGTGGGCCGCCGTTTTGGCGAGGGGAGCATGTTCCTGCCCCAGGTGATCCGGAGTGCCCGGGTCATGAAAAAGGCCGTCACGGTCCTGGAGCCCTTTATGAGCGCCGGTTCCGGCGGCCCCCGGTCCGCGGGGACCATCGTCATGGCCACGGTCAAGGGGGATGTCCACGACATCGGCAAAAACATTACCTCGGTGATCCTGGGCTGCAACGGCTACCGGGTGATTGACTTGGGGGTGATGGTTCCGGGGGAAAAGATCCTGGCCGCCGCCCGGGAAAGCCGGGCCGACTGTATCGGCCTTTCGGCCCTTATCAGCCCGTCGCTGGACGAAATGGTCCAGGTCGCCAGGGAGATGGAAAAGGGCGGGTTCACCGTTCCCCTCCTGATCGGCGGGGCCGCCGCCAGCGTTGCCCATACCGCCCTTAGAATAGCGCCGGAATATTCGGGACCGGTGGTGTATGTCCGGGACGCGGGCCAGTCCGCTCCGGTGGTCCGCAGCCTCCTTTCCCCCCGGCGCCGTCCGGCGTTTCTGGAAGAACTGGAAAGCGAATACGCCGGGGCCCGGCAGCGCCACGACAGCATCGGGAAGCGGCGGACCTTCCTTTCCCTGGAAGAAGCCCGGGCCAACAGGCCGCGGATTGACTGGGACGATCCCGCTTCCCGGGATCCGGCCCCCAAAACAAAGGGTATCGTCGAGTTCCGGGATTATCCCGCGGAAGAGCTCTTTCCCTGGATTGACTGGGAACAGTTTTATGCCGCCTGGGAACTGCCCGGCGCTTCGGCGGAACCGGGAATCCGGGAAACGGTATCCGGCAGGGCCAGGGAAAAACTGTCCGCCGACGCGGAATGGATGCTGGAAAAAATAGCGGCGGAAAAGATCCTTTCCCTCCGGGCGGCGGCGGGTTTCTTCCCCGCCTTTTCGGAAAACGAGGACCTGGTCCTCTACGGCCCCGGCGGGACGGACGGGCCGGAACTGGGGCGTTTTTGTTTTTTGCGGAACCAGGAAAAAAAATCCGGCCCCAATCCGTGCCTGGCGGACTTTATCCCCCCCCGCCCGGACACGTCCGCGGCCGCCTCCGGCGGCAGAACGGAGGCGGACGCGGCCGCTTCTGCGGACGCGCCTTCCGGCTGGCTGGGCCTGTTTGCCCTTTCCGCGGGCTTTGGCCTGGAAAGCGCCGCCGCGGCGTACCGGGAACAGGGGGATGATTACAACGCCCTGCTCCTTGCCCTGCTGGCGGACCGGCTGGCGGAAGCTTTTTCGGAAAAACTCCACGAGCGGGTGCGGCGGGAACTGTGGGCCTATGCCCCGGAAGAAAATTTGACCCCCCCGGAACTGTTTGCCGGCCGTTACCGGGGGATCCGCCCTGCCTTCGGCTATGCCGCCTGCCCCGATCACCGGGACAAGGAAACGGTTTTCCGCCTGCTGGAGGCGGAAAAGCGCGTCGGCCTCCGGTTAAGCGAATCGGCGATGATCATCCCCGGAGCGTCCCTGTGCGGCATGTATTTTGCCCGCCCGGAGATCCGGTATTTCGGCGCCGGGGAGATCGCCGGCGATCAGCTGGCGGTCTGGGCCCGGCGGAAAGGCATCGCCCCGGAAGAAGCCCGGCGGCGGGCCGGAAGAATATAAGCCGCCGGGCGGGCCCGGGCCGGATACCGGTAATTCAACCACGGACCTTCACGGACAGAACGGACAAAAGCATGGAATTGAAACAACGGGTCCGTGTTGGTCTGTGGTTCCTTTTTTCTTCTGGATCCGCTATGCTTACTCCCGTGGCAAGAACCATAAGCTTTGCGCTGGACGGTACGGAATACGCCGCCTCGCCGCTTAAAATTGACCGAAGCAAACTCTACGGCTGGACCGAGCTAAAGGCCCTGGACGACGACGGCAGGGAATGCAGGATCGTCAACATGGATGAAACCGGGACGGTGATTATCCCCAAGGGCGGACTGGGGCTGGGAATTTTGTCGCCGGAGATGGACTGGGTGGAACGGTCCGGCCTTAAGGCGGTCAGGCGCGACGGCGGCGAAGCGGAGCTCGTCAAATCCAGCTACGGCGCTCCGGTGGCCCTGAAAGATACGGTGGACGACGAGACGTTTCTCGATCACAGCATCACGGCGGTGTACCAGCTGGACGGCGCCCCCCGGGAATTGGCCGCCGCGGTGGGGGACAAAATCTATGCCTTTACCTACAGCTACCGGGACAGCTACAAGGGGGATGCGGCCTTTGTACTGGCCGCGGGGGGAACCCTCTTTATGCTGGTGGGTTACAGGACCGAGTACGAAATGCTTGCCCTGGCCCAGGCGGAGGCTGTTGACGAAACGGATACGGACGAAGACGAGGAAGAACCGGACGAACTCGACTTCTCCATGGGTTTATAGGCGGCGTGCATGAGAGCGATACATATTGCCAACGAAAAAAAACGGGACGCCGAGGTAGGCTTTGACGCTCTGCCCCGGCGGGAAACGGTTGTCATGGTCCTTCCCGACGGCAGGAAAAAAACCAATGTAAAGTTTATCAAATCCCTGGCCAGCCTTGAAGCGTTAAAGGAGCGGCATGGCGGCGATCTGGTAAAACTGGGGGAAGCCTTAATCAGCGGGGACCCCGAGATCGATATGGAACAAACCGGCCGCTTTATCCGGCGGACCCGCCGTCTCTGGATGACCGCGAACAGTACCATCGCCTACCGGGTTAACTTTGTGGAAGTGATCCACAATCCCGACGGTTCCGAAAAGGAACGCCGGGAGCTGAAAAGGCAGCAGGCCAATATCAAGGTGGAAGACGCGGTCCAGTGGACCGGCAAATTCTTTCCCAGGGCCGATACCCTGCGGCGTTTTGTGTTTACCAAAAGCTACCAGATACGCCATACCTCGGGGCTGACCTATGACTTCCTCTACGACATGGCAAAGCAGCTCCATGAAAGTAAATCCCTGATGCGGGTGGGGGCGGGGAAAAAAGGAACCGATCAGCTCTGCCTTACCGAAGGGGGGGAAAAATATTTCGGTTTCCTTGAAGGCCGGGTCGACGGGGATACCTACTGCCTTATCCTGAGGCTGACCAATCTGGAACTCAAGCCGCTGGCTTCAGGTATGCCTGAAGTTTCAGGCGCGCCTGAAAGCGCGCCTTCCGGCGCGTCCGCCGCCGCGGGGGAAAAGGCCGCCGCGGGAGGTCCGTCATGACAGTGGACAAGAGCAGGCTTGATAACAGCAAAGGCTATTGGGAAGGCGCCTCCGACGCGGTGGACAAGGAAACCACGGATGCGGCCGCTTCCTATAAAAAAGATGTCTGTAAAAATTACATTTCGATCAATCCCGCCCAGATTGATGAACGGCTTGGCGGCGCGTCCTACTATGTAACCAGAAAGTACGACGGGGAACTGGCGGTCCTGTTCTGGAACGGAACCGAATGTTTTGCCCTCAACTCGGGGGGGCGGGTCCGTATGGGCCTTCCCTGCATGGAAGAAGCGGCGGGGCTTTTCAGGGCGGCGGGTTTTACCCAGGCGGTGATTCCTTCGGAACTGTACCTCGACGAGGGGGAAGAACGGTCCCGGGTGTTTGAGGTCCTGGCCGCTCTGGCGGATAAGTCCCTCCACGCCAGGCTCCGGCTTGCGCCCTTTGATATTGTTTCCCTGGACGGCAAACCCTTTAGGGCCGCGTCCTACGGGGAGGTTCGTGAAAAGCTCGCGGAGACCTGCGGAACCAGCGCGATGGTGCAGCCGGTGCGCTGCGAAACCGCGGATTCCAGGAATCAGGTTAAGGCGCTCTTTGCCAAATGGGTCGATGAGGAGGGCGGCGAGGGTCTGGTGGTTCGCAGCGAACTGCCCATGATTTACAAGGTAAAGAACCGGTATTCCATCGACGCCGCCGTGGTGGGCTTTTCCGAAGGTACCGGCGATACCAGGGACCAGGTGCGGACCCTGCTCCTGGCCCTGATGGGAGAGGACGGCAGTTTTCAGGTAATCGGCAGATGCGGCAACGGCCTGGACGAAAACTTAAAAAAGACGCTGCTTCCCAAACTCCTTGATATGAAGGTTGATTCCAGGTACATCGAAACCGACTCAAACCACGTCGCCTTTCATATGATCCGCCCGGAACTGGTGATTGAACTTAACATCAATGACGTGCTTTTTGAAACCGGCTCCGGTCCCATTTTTAATCCCCGGCTGGAGATAAAAAATAACCTGTACCGCCGGGCGGGTACCGCGGCCGGGGTGTCGGTGGTGTTCCCGATCTTTTCCCGGTTCCGGGAGGACAAAACCGTTAACCCCCGGGATGTACGCCTTTCCCAGGTTAACGAGATCGGCTGTAACCCCTATGCGGAAAAAACCGAAGAAAGCGCCGCCCCTGCTCCGTCGGAGCCGGTCAGGCGGGAGGTGTATAAAAAGACCCTGGGCTCAAAATTGATGGTACAGAAATTCCTTGTGTGGAAAACCAACAAGGAAAAGATCCCCGCCCCGGGGGGAACGGCGTATCCGGCCTATGTGTTTTCCTACACCAACTTCAGTTCCGACCGCGCCGAACCTCTGCAGAGCGAAGTCCGTGTATCGGGGAGCAAAGACCAGATACTGGCGATCTGTGACGAGTATATGGACAAGAATATCAAGAAGGGCTGGGAGAGGGTGCGTTAAACCTTTAACAATGACGGTATTCCTTATTATACTAAAAAAATGAAGCGTGTAGAAAAACGCCCGTTCCGGTCTTTGCTTGTGGTATACCGGGCGCTGGTTGCCGTCCTCGTTCTTGTGGCGGTGATTATTCTGGCCGGAACGGTTTACGGTCTTGCCAAAAAGAAACGGGGAACCGCGGAGCTCCCTTTGCCCTCCGACTCCCCCGGGGGGGACATTTTTTCCGGTATCGGTTCCATGCGGATTGCCACCGCGGATCCGGAACCGGAAATCCTGGTCATTTCCCTGGCGTTCCCCTACGATAAAAACGACCGGCCCTTTGCGGAGGAACTGGCGTCCCGGATATCGTATTTTAAATCCGCCACCGCGGAATACCTGGGGGCCTTTACCGTAGAGGAATTGAGTGTCCTGGACGAAGATACGATCAGCCGGGAGCTTTTAAGCCGCTATAATTCGGCCCTGCATCTGGGGCAGATAACGGACCTCTATATACTGGAATACATGCGGCTTTAGAAACCGGGTATTAGTGCGGCTTTAACCGGTTTCCCCAGGGTGAATCGGACTCCAGGAACCGTTCCGACAGTTCTTTCAGGTGGCTCCCGATAAAAAGGGCGCCGTAGCTGGTAAGCACGATGCCGATGGTAAGACCCAGGGGCAGCAGGAACGAAGAACCCTGATCCAAAGCAACCGCGGTAAAATCGCTGCCGAAAAACAGGGTGGCCAGGGAAAGCAGGACGATAAAGCCCACGATAACCCAGCCCCTGGTAGAAACCCCTCCGGGGATGTCAAAAACAGGTTCGGCGTCCATGTCCGCTTCTTCATATATACGGTTGACGCACTCCATGATGGAGCCGCTCAGATCCGGGGCGGGGGGGAAGAAACTGGTCCGCAGCTCATACCTGGCCTCTTCGTAGCGGGCCAGCCGGGCCGCGCAGTGTCCGCATACCAGTATATGAAAGGCCAGACAAAAGCGCTGCTTAAGCGAGACCGGTTCATCTGCGTCATAGATCATATTCATTGCGTCATTACATTTCATGCCGTGCTCCTATAAAAGCTGCCCGAGCTTTTCCCGCAGCAGCTTTTTGGCCCTGAATACATGGGATTTTACGGTATTTTCCGGCATCCCCGTAATTTCCCCGATTTCCCTGACGGAACGGTCGTAAAAAAAGAACAGATCCACACAGATCCGGTACTTTTCCGGCAGTTCCGCCACCGCATCCTTTACCGCCTGCCGGGCCGCCTGCCGCAGAACCTGCTGTTCGGGCCCTTCTTCCACCAGCGGGTCTTCCGCCAGGCTCTGGTATTCCCTGCGCCGGTTAATGCCGTTCACCGCGGCGTTGTAGGCAATGCGGTACAGCCAGGTGGAAAACCGGGACCGGCCCCTGAACGACGCCAGATTCCGGTATGCCTTGATAAATACCTCCTGGGTAAAATCAGCGGCGTCCTCCGCGTTCCGGAAGAAACTGATTCCCATGGCGTGAACCTGCTGCTGGTGGCGCCCGATTAACAGCCGGAACAGCTCTTTCTGTCCCGACAGGATCTGATCGACCAGAATGGCTTCATCCCGGGTTTCCAATAATCCGGCCGTATTTTCCGGTTCCCCAATGGCCGGCCCGCCGGCGCTCATGAACCGCGGATGCTATGTTTAATAATATAGTACCCTAAAAGGCCGATTCCCATGGACAGGGGGATAATTCCCCCCAAAAGGCCGTACCCGGCGCCCCCGACAAGGGCCAGCAAAACGGTAAGGCTTATCCCCACGGTGGCCAGTAAAAGCCCGGTAAGCAGGCTGAATGACAGCAGATCGAAGTTTGGCTTGTGGTATTGACCGGCTTTAATCAGCAGCATCCTGCGCTTGTGGTACCAGAGCAGGTAGAAAAAAGCAACCACCGAGCCCATGACAATACCGACAATGGGAATAACAGCGATAACTACCTGGGCGGCAGAGGATCTTTCCATACATATTCCTTTTGTTGAATCCGCGGCAACGATCCCATAATACCCCGGGACAAATAAAAAATCACCCTCCGGCGGGCCTTTTTATTCGCAGTGGGGGTGTAGACCCCCACGGTTAATAATTTCCTTACAGAACGAACCTCGTAAAACGATGCAACGCCTACAGGATAGCCCACCTTCAGGGCGGGGAGGTTCATCTGTGTTTTTTTGACACGGTCGTTATGGTAAAGGTTGCGAGCTTTGAAAGAAGGGCTTCCGGGTTTACCTATAAGCGGATAATCCGGGAATGGGTCAGCGCTTCCGCGCCCTGTTCCGTAATCAGTACGTCATTTTCCAGCCGGCAGCCCCCCAGTTTGGAATCGTAGAGGCCCGGTTCCAGGGTGATTACCATCCCCGGCTCCAGAATCCAGCCGTTATCCCCCCGGTTACGCAGAACCGGGCTTTCGTGGGCGTCCAGGCCGATGCCGTGGCCCAGGGCGTGGGGCATGCTTTTGTTTGCCCTGGCAAAAAAAGCATCCACCCCGGCGGCAATATCCACCGCGGCCCTGCCGCTCCGGGCCGTCTCCAGGGCCAGCTTGTAGGCTTTTTCGGTCAGGGTCACCAGCTTTTCCTGGGCCCTGGTACTATCCGCCGCTACCGTCAGGGTTACATCGGTGGTATATCCCCTGTAGGCGACGCCGAAATCCAGGATAGACAGCCCCGGGGTACCAAAGGGTTCCATCGTGTACGGGGGAAAGGCATGGATGGCAAAGCTCCGGCCGGGGCCCGCGGCCAGGGTCTTGAAACCCGTACCTTCGCAGCCCTGTTTTCTGCATTCCCCTTCGATAAGCTGGGCGGCGTCGTATTCGGTTTTTAGTTTTCCCCCCCGCAGCTGTTTTTCCAGCAGGTCGATAATGCCGTCGGTAATTGCCGCTGCCCGGCGGTAGACGGCAATTTCCTCTTCATCCTTGACCGCGCGGAATTGTTCCAGCGCTCCGCTGAAGCTGTCTGTTTCCCGGCAGATCACGTCAAAATCCGTCAGGGCTTCAATGAACCCAAGGAACCGGGGGTAGGGGGTAACGGAAGGAATTTCTACCCGGGAGTTGTGCGGTATTTTAAGCAGCGCCGCCGCTTTTTTGCAGGCCTTCACGGGAAGGCGGTCAAACTCCCCGTAGGACCGCAGGTAATCTGCTTCGGCATAGATCCTGGCAATGTTGATATCCCAGGGCACCAGCAGGGCCTTCCGTTCCACCGACAGGAACAGCAGGGCGTC
The DNA here is from genome assembly GCA_031266175.1 of Treponema sp. Lineage (GTDB taxonomy): Bacteria > Spirochaetota > Spirochaetia > Treponematales > Breznakiellaceae > JAISBN01. The sequence goes on from JAISBN010000007.1 coordinate 26,664, forward strand.
CGCAGGCATCCCCGTAAGCCAGCGCAGGCTGGAATCCCTGCGGTCCTCCGAGTCCTCGATCATGGCCATGCCGATGCCTTCCCTGGCCATCCAATCGTAGGCTTTGTTCAGCCTTTCCTGAAAGGGTTTTTTGCCCGCCGTCCGTACCGCCATATCCTTACGCCCTCCGGGCCGCTGGGGCCGGGGAACCAAAAACAGCTTCGGAAACTTCCGTCAGTTTTGCCAGTTCCCCGTCCCCAATCCAGTGGTGGAGGGCAAAACGGAAGGTCCCCCCCGGGGGCCCCTGCTGGGGCTCGTTGATGAGAATCCCCCGGTCGTGAAATTGCCGCACCACCCTTTGGGCAGACACGGTGTCCGGTACGCGGAAGAAGACCAGGTTGATGTCTCCCTTTTCCACGGTAAGGCCCGGAAGGCGGGCCAGGGCCTCTTCCAGCCGCCGGGCCCGCCGGTGATCCTCCGCCAGCAGGGAAGGGTGTTCCCCGAGGGCGATGATCCCCGCGGCGGCCAGGATCCCCGCCTGGCGCATGCCGCCCCCCATAATTTTCCGCCGCCGCCGGGCTTTTTCCACAAATTCCTTTGTCCCCGCCAGCAGGGAGCCCACGGGAGCGCAGAGCCCCTTGGAAAGGCAGAACATCACCGAGTCGGCCTTACCGGCTATATCCGCGGCGGCGCAGCCCAGGGCGGCGGCGGCGTTAAAGATCCGGGCGCCGTCCAGATGGACCGGCAGCTTCCACTGATCCGCGATACGCCGCACCTCGCCCATGGCCGTTAGGGGAACCGCCCTGCCGGAACAGGCGTTTTCCAGGCAGATAAGGCTGGTCCCCGGACTGTGCAGGTCCGCCTTCCGCAGCCTCGGGGCCAGTTCCCGCGGCGGCAGAACCCCGTCCGGGGCGTTCACGGGCCGGGTCTGGACGGCGGCAAGAACCGCGGCGGCCCCCGCCTCGTGCTGGAGGATGTGGCAGTCTTCCCCCAGGATAATCTCGCTTCCCCGCTCGCACCAGGTAAACAGGGCGGCCTGGTTCCCAAAGGTGCCGGAGGGGACAAAGACCGCCGCTTCCTTCCCCACCAGCTCCGCCCCGAGTTTTTCCAGGGCGTTAACGGTAGGATCATCGCCGTATACGTCGTCCCCCACTTCCGCCTCCGCCATGGCCTTCCGCATGGCCGGAGTAGGCGCCGTGACGGTATCGCTTCGGATGTCAATCATTTCGCTCATTGGTACCAGTTTGCCGAAGTTCCCCGCAAAACTCTACCCCCCGCCTTTGGGTGAACGGGCGGCGGCTGCAGAGGAGCCCGCTTGCGCGGGGGAGGTCCCTGGCAAGAACCCGCTCACCGGCTCGCTGCGCCCCGCTTCAAACGGGCTTAGGCTTCCAGCAGCATCCCTTCCCGGGCCATCATGATCCGCATGGATGTTCTGCCAGCAATCCGTTTTTGATACTCCCCTTCCAGCCGGGCCAGCTCTTCGTCGGTACGGTTGGGATCGTGGTGGAACAGGACAAGTTTTTTTACCTTCGCTTTATTGGCCATGTTGATGGCGTGCTCAAAGGACGAGTGCCCCCAGCCCAGGTGCTTTTCGTATTCCCCGGCGGTGTACTGGCTGTCGTGGATCAGCACATCCGCCCCCTCGAAAAACCGGAGCAGTTTTTCGTTTTCTTCCCTGGCCGCGGCATCCCCCTCCCGGGCAGCGTCTTCGTCATAGCTGGGATCTTCGGGATCCGTGGGAAAGAGGTTGCGGAAGGGCTCGTTGTCATAGGCGGTAACGATGGTTTTTCCCCGGTATTCAAAACGGTATCCCAGGCAGAGGATGGGATGGTTCAGGTATTTGGTGGTTACCCACAGTCCATCCCCCAGATCCATGGAAGTTTCTTTAATCTGATCATATTCAATGTGGGCGGAAAGCTCGCTTATCCTGACAGGCCAGTAGCGGTAACTCAGCTGGGCGGCAAAGATCTGTTCCAGGGTGTCGTCCTCGTAGGAAACGGGCCCCCGGATACGGAGCCTGGTGGTGGGGATAAAGAGGGGGGTAAACATGGGGAACCCCATGATATGATCCCAGTGGGTGTGGGAGATAAAAATATCCGCGTCGATGGGGCCCTTCTTGAATTCCTTCGCCATAAGCCCGTCGCCCAGGGGTTTGATTCCCGTGCCGAAATCGATGATCACCAGCTTTTCACCGGCCCGGATTTCAAGGCAGGAGGTGTTTCCCCCGTAGACGACCGTGTCCTTGCCCGGACAGGGAATGGAGCCCCGGGCCCCCCAGATTCGTACGCTCAGCATGGTTATTTGCGCCGCTCCTTGACTTTTTTGCCCTTTCGCATTTTACTTAAAACGTGAACAACAATCTACTGGAAGTTTTACGCATCGGGATTTTTTACGACGGCTACTATTTTTACAAGGTCAGCAATTATTATAAATACGAACACGACAGAAAGGCCCGGATAAGCATTTCCGGGCTGCATGAATTTATCAGGAACGAAACGGCCCAGCTTACGGGAGTGGATGTCCGGCAGTGCCAGATTATCGACGCCCACTATTTCAAGGGCCGTTCATCCGCCAAGGAGATGGGCGAAAAAGTTCAAAGCGAGCGGGTGTTTGAAGACATCCTGATGCGGGAAAATATCGTTACCCATTATCTGCCCCTGCGGTACAACGAAAACAATATCGCCCAGGAAAAGGGAATAGACGTCTGGCTGGCCCTGGAAGCCTACGAACTGGCAATCTACAAGCACTTTGACATCCTGGTCCTGGTAGGGGGGGACGGTGATTATGTTCCCCTGGTCCGCAAGCTTCATACCCTGGGAACCCAGGTGATGCTGATAAGCTGGGATTTTTCCTACCATAACGAAAGCGGCGAAATCGTGGAAACCAAAACATCCCGGCAGTTGCAGGAAGAAGTTTTTTATTCCGTGCCCATGCACCAGCGGATTGAACAGAACAGCAATGAACTGGTCCGGGCCCTTTTTGTTCCCGACAAGGGATTCGACCGGAGCCAGCCCCAGCTGAGCTTCAAGGCCGATGCCCCCAATGCCCCCGGTTCGGCCGGACCGGTTCAGGGGGGGGAGTATACCTCGACCATCTTCAGCCTGAACGCCAACGGCTTCGGGTTTATCCGGGACGAAAGCCAGAACAATATTTTTTTCCATTACAGCACCGTTACCAACAGGGACTTTGCCGAACTCCAGGCGGGCATGCCGGTCCGGTACCAGCTGGAAGAGGACACGGAACGATCCAAGCGGGAAGGCGAAGTCCGTTACCGGGCCTGCCGGATTACCGTACTGGACTGATGCCCAAAATCCGCCATCCATGGCGGATTTTGGGTTTAGAGTTTTGCTTTGCAAAACTCTACCCCTGCCCGCCTTTGGCGGGCAGGCACTGGTTACAGCGGCGTCCTTGCCGCCTAAAGCAGGAATCACCATGGATGGTGGTTCCGAATTCAAAAATAAACACGGACCAACACAGACAAAAGCATGGAATTGAAACAACAGGTCCGTGTTTTTCCGCGTGGGCGAACCGAAGGTTCGTTGTGGTTAAATTCTTTACCTTGGATGCCGATTTTTTGGCTTGCTTTATTCTTCGCTCTGTGGTACTGTAGTTCCATGCAGAGGACGGGAAAAAAACCACCGGATACGCAAAAAATCTGAAAAATAACTCCGAATTCGCCGAACTTGGCACGGTTTTTGCCCCCCCCCCCCCCCCCCATACTCACCGTCATCTAGGCTAGGCCAAAAAAAATTTGTCCCTGCCCCGGGTTTTTTCCGGCGGGGAAGATCTCTCTTCCGGGGGCCCCGCTTTGACCGGGGGAATTCCCTATTATTTCAGCGGAAATTTCCAGTATTTCTTCTGAAATTTAAAAATTTTCATATGAAATTCCTAAATTTTCATATGAAATTCCCGCAGTTCCAGACGCAATTTTCTTATTCCCAAGGAGGCTTTTATGGCTGATTATGTGCCCGATAACGACGCGGAATTCGACGACTGGTTCAAGTTTATGAACCAGTACGTGACCCTGAAATGTACCGGCGCTGCCCCGGAGTGGACCCACATTCCCCCGGCGGCCAGGACCATCCAGACGGACGCCTACGCCGCCTGGTACACCGCCTACGGCAGGACCACTGGGCCCCATACCCAGGTGGATACGGCGGCGAAAAACGCCGCGAAGCAGGCCGCCAAGGCGCTGATCCACCCCTTCGTGAACCAGTACCTGCGGTTCCCCCCGGTAACGAACGAGGACAGGCTGGCGATGAAAATCCCCAACCATGATTCCCACCCCTCGCCGATACCCGTTCCCGGGAGGGGGCCGGTGTTTTCCATCGTCCAGATGGGGCCGGGGATGCTGGGAATTATCTACCGGAACGGGGAGACGGGCAAAAAGGGGTCCAAACCCAGGGGAGTGGTGGCGGTGCGGGTCTACTACGGGGTCTCCGACGAGCCCGTGACGGACCAGGAACGGCTGCCCGCGTCGCAGAAGGCTACCAAATGCGGCCACGTCACCCGGTTCCGGGCGGCGGACCGGGGGAAGCGGGCGTACTTTGCCTGCAAGTGGGAACTGAGCAAAGAGGACGGCGAAAGCCCCTGGAGCGAGATCCAGAGCGAAATAATCCCGTAATAAAACTAAGTATGTACAAGGAGTAATGCAATGAAGAAGACATTATTGAAGATTCCAGCGGCGCTTGCCGCGCCGGTGGTTTTGGCTGTAGTGTTGATTGCCCTGGCGGCGCTGATAGCGTGCTCCAATCCCTCGGGGCGGGGGAGATGAAAGCGGCGGAGGTGGGGGCGGGGGCAGTGGAATCGATCTGAATGTCGAAGACTTCGGCCCCGGTTTCGTTTTACCGGCTACGAATCAAATCACCGTGACCACCAAGGATGAATGGGAGTCCGCCCTCTCCGCGATTTCCGGCGGCGGAGACAACCAGAACTACGTTATCACCGTGGGCGGGCCCGTCGCCGGCATTACCGGACTTGTCCCGGGAAGCTTCGGCGCTGTCACCGGCGTTAAGGTTTCCCTCCGGGGTACGGGTACCCTTACCCTGAACACCGACAGCGGCAGCAACAACGGCAGCCTTGTCGCGGTGGCCGCGGGCCAGACCCTTATCCTGCGGGGCCCCACTCTGACGGGAAAAACCGTCAATGCCGTCTCTGTGATATATGTCGGCCCTAACGCAACATTCATGATGAGGAGCGGAACCATCACCGGCAATGTTACCACCAGCTACGGAGGCGGCGTGTATGTCAGCACTACCGGCAGTTTTACCATGAGCGGCGGGGAAATCTCCGACAATTCTGTTACCTCCTACTTCGGCGGCGGTGTGCGGGTCGGCAGCAACGGCAGTTTTACCATGACCGGTGGGAAAATCTCCAAGAATTCCTCCGACTGGCACGGCGGCGGCGTGTATGCCAGCGGCAACAGCTTTATCCTGGAAGGCGGGGGGAAAATCTCCAGCAATACCACCGTCAACCACGGCGGCGGCGTGTATGTCTACAGCGGCAGCTTTACCATGAAGGGAGGGGAAATCTCCGGTAATTCCGCCGGCCAACTCGGCGCCGGCGTACTTGTCGGCAGCGCCGGCGGCTTTACCATGGAGGCCGGGGTAATCTCCGGCAATATCACCGACTGGTACGGCGGCGGCGTGTTTACCTACGGTCCCTTCGTGAAAACCGGGGGCGCCATTACCGGAAACGACGCCGACCCTCACGGCCACGCGGCGTACTATAGTAAGGGTGACAGCAACAGCTACTACCGCGATGCCGACCTGAACGATGGGGACGACATCAGTACCGACGGCGAATTACCCGGAAGTCTCGGTGAAACCCTGAATAACTGGACAAAGTATAGTAGTACCGGATGAGGGTATCGGCTTACAGCGTACAGGGGCTGTCCAAAAAGCAAGGGCAGCCCCTCATCTTTTTTTCCTTCCGCCCCTGCGGGCGCAATGTGAAACTCCGGCGTCCCGCCGGAGTTTCACGCCCCCTCCTTCGGGAGGGGTTTTTTTTGGCCCGCCGCGCGGAGGGGGTAAGTCTTTAACTCATCCCCAAAAAGCGGTATATTTGAGCCATGAACCGTTTCCGCTTATCCGCGCCGTTTTTGTGCGCGATCCTGGCGCTGTCCGGCGCCGCGGCGCTGGCGGCCCAAAGCGCCCTGCCCGCGCCCGGCGGCCTTTCCGGTTTTACCTTTACCCATGACTTTGCCGGCCTTATGGGATGGGCGGACAGGGCGTGGCTGGAAGAACTTGCGGAAGCCCTGGAACAGAAAACCGGCGTCCAGCTTGCGGTGGTAACCGTTCCAAGCCGCGCCCCCTACGGGAGCATCGAGGAATACGCCGAAGCCCTGTTCAACGCCTGGGGTATCGGCCAAAAGGGGGAGGATACCGGGGTCCTCCTTGTCCTGGCCATGGAGGAGCGGGAAATAAAGATCGAAACCGGCTACGGCCTAGAAGGGGCTTTGCCCGATTCGGTCTGCGGCCGTATCCTGGACAGGACGGTTATCCCGGCCTTTGGGGAGGGGCGTTTTTCCGGGGGCCTGGTACTGGGCGCCGAGGCGATTGCCGCGGCCGTCGCCGGGGAAAAACTGGAAATTTCACCGGAGGCGGCCGCGGATACCGGGAAGGATTGGTTCGGGATCGTATTCGCCGTTATCCTGTTTATCCTTGTCTTTTGTATTATCGTGTTCGGCGGGGGAAGTTCCCGCGGCGGTGGAAGTTTCCACAGCGGGGGAAGTTTCCATGGCGGTGGAAGTTTTCGCGGGGGGAGTTTCCGCGGCGGCGGATTCGGCGGGGGCCGTTCGGGCGGCGGCGGGGCATCCCGGAAATTTTAGGAACCCCGGTTCCCGGGCTTCAACCTTATTACGGAAATTACGGAGGCATCCATGAAAAATGTTCTTATCGGCGTCGGCGCCGTGGCGGTGGTACTTATAGTGATATTCGGTTTTTATATCGGAACGAAGAACAGCATCCTCAGGCTGGACGAAGGCGCCAACGCCGCGTGGTCGGAGATCGACAACCAGCTCCAGCGGCGGAGCGACCTGATCCCCAACTTTGTCAACACCGTCAAGGGCTACGCCGCCCATGAAGAAGAGGTCTTTACCGCAGTGGCCGACGCCAGGGCAAAGCTTGCCGGCGCGGGTACGGTGGAGGAAAAAGCCGCGGGGTACAACGAAATGGAAAGCGCCCTGTCCCGGCTCCTGGTGGTGGTGGAACAGTACCCCGAGCTCAAGGCCAGCGAAAATTTTACCGCCCTCCAGGACGAGCTGGCGGGTGCCGAAAACCGCGTCGCCGTGGCCCGCAAACGCTACAACGACAGCGTGGGCGCGTTCAACGCCAAAATCCGCACCTTCCCCGGTTCCCTCTTCGCCGGCGGCATGGGTTTTGGCCCCAGGGCCTATTTTGAAATCAACGAAAGCGCCCGGGCCGTTCCCCAGGTTCAGTTCTAGGCGTACCGTTCTTCCTCGCTAAAAATACAGCCGCAGTACTTCTGCATATACAGGCCGAGCCTCCGGGCCTCCGCCTGTCCCTGCCGGAACCGGGGCCGGAAATCCCGGTACAGAAAGAGGGATCCCCCGGCCTCCCGGGCGGTTTGCGCCAGCAGCTCGTGGTTCTGGTAGGGACTGATAAGCAGGGTGGTGCTGAAGGCGTCAAAGCCCCGTTCCCGGGCCAGGGCGGCGGTTCCCGCAAGGCGGATCCGGTAACAGTAGGCGCAGCGGTTCCCCCCTTCCTTTCCAAACAGTTCCGGGCCGCCGGGCTTCCGGGCCGGGCCGGAACTCCGGGCCGGGCTTAAGCCGCACATGCCGCGGCATAAACCGGCGATAAACGGACGCAGGCCGTACTCATCCTCCATGACAAGATCCAGTCCCAGATCCCCGGCGTACCGTACCAGGGTATCCCGGCGGCTTGCGTATTCCCTGGAGGGGTGGATGTTGGGATTGTACCAGAAGAGGACCGGCTCGATCCCCTCTTCCCGCAGGGCCGCGATACAGGCCACGGAACAGGGAGCGCAGCAGGTATGGAGGAGGAGCTTCATTAAAACGATTTTATCAGCTATCCTGATTTCCATGAAGGACCCCATTGAATATCCGGGCCGTTCCGGGAGGAAGCCATGAAAAAAGCGTTATCCGCCATTACGGTGTTCTGTATCCTCGCCTTTCCGGCCGCAGCGCAAGGCGAGTTTGCGGGACAAAACGAGTTTGCGGCGCAAGGCGGGCTTCTGGCGCAAAACAAGCCCGCGAAGCGGAACCCTGCGGTACAGAAGGAACTTAAGGAAACGATAGACCGGAGGGATTTTCCCCGGCTGCAAGCCTTGCTGGACGCGGGGGCGGATCCCGGTATGGTCGTGGACGGCAGTTCCCTTCTGATAAGGGCCATACAGAGAAGAAACGTTCCCGCCGTACAACTGCTCCTGGACCGGGGGGCGGATCCGAACAGGGCGGACGCCAGAGGGTCAACAGCCGCTCATCATGCCGCCGACTTGTTTGATATCGCCAATACCATACTGCGGCTGCTGGCCGTGGCGGGGGCCCGCTTTGACGCCCTGGACGGCGAAAAAAGAACTCCCCTGCAGATAGCGGCCGGGTGGGGGAGGAAAGAAAGCTTCTCCTTTATCCTTGCCTGGGAACAGAAAAACGTTCCCGGCTTTTCCGGCTCCTTCGCGGACCGGAAAAGTTACCTGATGTCCCTGTGGAGCGGCGGCTCCACCTTCTTCTCTTCGGCAATCGGCGCGTTGCTTGACACGGGAGAGCCGGTGGACGGAATCGACAGCGACGGAAGGAACGCCGGCTGGTACTCGGCGCACGAATACGGCAGTGGTCCGTTCCTGACAGGCCGCTTGATGAAAGCCGGGGTCCGTTTTGATGTTACCGACAACGAAGGGGTAAGTCCCCTGATCGAATCCCTTAACCGGCGCGATACCGGCGTTTTTATGCTGATCCTCCGCTGGGAAGAAACGAACAGCCCCGGCTTTGCGGGGGCGGCGGCAAACCGGGGGATGTACCTGGCCGCCGCCATGGTCCGGCTGTGGGGCGATGCCAATCATGGTGAAGAGATTAAAGCCCTCCTGGCTGCGGGCGCCGATCCCGCGGCCCTTATCTCCGGCGGCGAAAAAGTTTATCTGCGGCGCGTCCGCGGGGATTATGTTCCGCTTTTGGTGGAAAACGGAACCCCCGTTGATATCCAGAACAAAGACGGCAGAACTTTCCTGATGGAAGCGGCGAGCCGGTGGGGGGAACTGGTCCTGTATCTGCTGGAGGCAAAGGCGGATCCCAATATCAGGGACAAGGAGGGGCGGACTGCCCTGATGGAAGCCCAGACGAGCGGTACTGCCCGGCTGCTGCTGGATTATGGAGCGGATCCCCGGGCCGCTGACCATGACGGTAGAACCGCTTTGCATCACCACGGATATTACGGGAACAAGGAACAGCTGGCCCTTCTGATCAGAGCGGGGGCGGATATAGAAGCCCCGGACAATGAAGGGCTCACGCCGTTTTTGTATGCCGCCTTCCAGGGAACTTCCCAGGGTATGTCGGACCTGCTTGACCTGGGGGCGGATCCGAACAAAAAAAGCCCGGAAAATAAAACGGCCCTGCTCCTCTATCTGGAGAATAACGCCTTTAACGTCTTTTACCAGGTCCTTCCTTCCATGGTGCGGCGCCTGCTTGATATGGGCGCGGAGCCCGCGGAAAAAGACATGGCGGGAAATTCGCCGCTGCTCACGGCCTTTCGGGAAAAGTCCAACCACGACAATGTCAGGGAAATCCGGGATATACTCGTTTCCGCCGCGGATAAGGAACAGGTCTCCGCCGCCAAATCCGCGGTCCGCGCCGAAAATTTTCCGGGCCGTTTTACCGCTACCGTACCCCTTCTGTTACTTCTCGCCTATATCGGTATTTCGATCTGGATCAGGGAAGGCGCCTACCGGGACGATCCCGGTTCCAACTGGATGGGAACAATCAACGCCTTCGTAACCGGTTGTGGCGTGGGCGCTCCTCTGGGCTTCTTTACCTTCGCGTCGCTTCCCGGCATCGCCGGCGAGTTAGGCGGAGCGCTGGCCGCCGTCCTCTTTGCGGCCCCTGCCGGCGGACTTATCGGGGGAATCGCCATGGCCGCCATCCCATCGGCACGCCGGGCGTTTAAGAAAGAGCCCCTCCTGTACTACCTGCCCTCCGCGGCGGCGGTTATTGTTTTTACCATAGCCGCAGTACGGATCTGGCTGGGCTGATACGCGCTACACATGTTCCGCCGCAGGTATGGAGGAGGAGCTTCATTAAAACGATTTTATCAGCTATCCTGATTCCATGAAGGACCCCATTGAGCTACTGCGGGAATCCGGGGCCATGCTGGAGGGGCATTTTCTCCTTTCCTCGGGCCGCCACTCGGACAAGTACTTTCAGTGCGCAAGACTGTTCCGGTATCCGGACCGTTCCGCCCAGGCCCTGGCGGGGACGGCGGAACGGATTAAAGCGGACATGGCCGCGGGAAAGCTCGCCGTCGACGCCGTCGCGGGACCGGCGATGGGGGGCATTGTCGCGGCCTACGAAATGGGCCGCCAGTTGGGGCTTCCCGCGTTCTTTACCGAGCGGGACGGCCAGGGGCTTATGTCCCTGCGCCGGGGCTTTGAGATAACCCCGGGGGAGCGGATCCTTATTACCGAAGACGTGATCACCACGGGAAAATCCTTAAAGGAATGTGCCGCTGTGCTGGAAGGGCTGGGGGCGCGGATAAGCGCCCTGGCCTGCGTGGTGGATCGCCGCGGCCCCGGCGTGGAGGCGCCCTGGCCCCTCTACGCTGCTTGTACCGTGGAGGCCCGGAGCTGGGACGCGGAGGACTGCGAACTGTGCCGGAAGGGCATCCCCGTGGTCAAACCCGGCTCCAGGAAGCAGCCGTGAAAAAAGCGGTATCCGCCGTTACGGTGTTCTGTATCCTCGCCTTCCCGGCCGCGCAAGGCGGGTTTGCGGCGCAGAACGAACTTTCGGAGCGGGACTTTGCGGTCCGGGAGGAGCTCGCGGAGGCGATCCGCCGGGAGGATCTTTCCCCGTTGCGGGCTCTGCTGGACGCGGGGGCGGATCCCAATACGGTTGTGCACGGCAGATCCCTCCTGGCCGGGGCCGTCCGGGAGGGAAACGTTCCCGCCGTCCAACTGCTCCTGGAGCGGGGGGCGGATCCGAACAGGGCGGACGCCGAAGGCTTAACCGCCGCCCACCATACGGCCATGGCTTACAATGGCCAGGACCCCGCCATACTGCGGCTGCTGGCGGCGGCGGGGGCCCGCTTTGACGTCCTGGACGGCGGAAAAAGAACTCCCCTGCAGATGACGGCCCGGGAGGGGGAAGCGGGCTTCTCCTTTATCCTTGCCTGGGAACAGGAAAATGTCCCCGGCTTTTCCGGTTCCTTCGGGGACCGGAAAAGCTACCTGGCGTCCCTGTGGGATGGATCGGATCTTTCCGCGGTGATCGGCGCCCTGCTGGACGCGGGGGAGCCGGTGGACGGAACCGGCCGCCGGGGAAGGAACGCCGCCTGGTACGCAGCGGGCATGTATGGCAGCGCCGGCCCGCCCCTGACAGGCCGCTTGATGGAAGCGGGGGTCCGTTTCGACATCACCGACAGCGAAGGGGTAAGTCCCCTTTACAGATCCCTTAACCGGTCCGATACCGAGGTTTTTATGATGATCCTCCGCTGGGAAGAAGCGAACAGTCCCGGCTTTGCGGGGGCGGCGGCAAACCGGGGGCTGTACCTGGCCGCCGCCGCAGCCCGGCTGTGGAACAGGGACCGCCGGGGTGAAGAGCTTAAAGCCCTCCTGGCCGCGGGGGCGGATCCCGCCGCCCTTATTTCTGGCAAGGAGGTTTCCCTGGGGGACATCCGCGGGGATTATGTTCCGCTTTTGCTGGAAAACGGAACCCCCGTTAATATCCAGGACAAAGACGGCAGAACTTTCCTGATGGAAGCGGCGGGCCGCTTGGGGGACCGCGGACAACTGGTCCGGTATCTGCTGGAGGCGAAGGCGGATCCCGCTGTCAGGGACAAGGAGGGGCGGACCGCCCTGATGGAAGCCCGGGAAAGCGGCGCTGCCCGGCTGCTGCTGGATTACGGAGCGGATCCCGGGGCCGCGGACCATAACGGCAGAACCGCCCTGCACCACGGATATTACCGGGAAAAGGAACTGCCGGCCCTTTTGATCGAAGCGGGGGCGGATATAGAAGCCCCGGACAATTGGGGGCTTACGCCGTTTTTGTACGCCGCCGCGCGGTACGGAAAAACCTGGGGGCTCCGGGGAGCTCCCCAGGGTATGGCGGACCTGCTTGACCTGGGGGCGGATCCGAACAAAAAAAGCCCGGAAAACAAAACGGCCCTGCTCCTCTACCTGGAAGACAGCGGTCTGGACAACGCCTTTCCTTCTATGGTACAGCGCCTGCTTGATGCGGGGGTGGACCCCGCGGAAAAGGACAGTTCGGGAAACTCGCCGCTGCTCACCGCCCTCCGGTCAAAGTCCGATCGCGGTAACGTCAGGGAGATCCGGGATATGCTCGTTTCCGCCGCGGACAAGGAACAGGCCGCCGCCGCCAAATCCGCGGTCCGGGCCGAACGCCGCCGGGACTTCGCCGAAGATTTTCCGGGCCGCCTTGCCGCCGCCGCGCCCTTCCTGCTGCTTCCCGCCTATATCGGCGTTTCGGTCTGGACCAGGGAAGGCACCTACCGGGACAATCCCGGTTCCAACTGGATGGGAACAGCCAACGCCTTTGTAACCGGTTTTGGCGCGGGCGCCCTCCTGGGCTTCTTTACCTTCGGGAAGCTCGGCGGCAGCAGTCTGGAGCGGGAACTGTTCGCCTTCCTCGTGGTGGCCCCCATCGGCGGACTTATCGGGGGAATCGCCATGGCCGCCGTCCCGCCGGTACGGAGCGCGTTTAAGGAAAACCCCTTCCTGTACTACCTGCCCTCCGCGACGGCGGGCGTTGTTTTTACCATAGCGGTGGTACAGATTTGGCTGGACTGATGCGCGTTCCTTCCCCCGGGACTTACGGAAGCCGGAGAACAAGACCGTGAAAAAAGCGCCCCCCGCGGTTATCCCCTATACAATCATCCATGAAGATCCGGACATTATCGCCGTTAGCAAGGCCTCGGGGATTTCCGTGGGCGGCGAGCGCTGGGAGGAAACCCCCCCGCGCTTGGACAAGCTGCTGGCCGCCAGGGGCGGAGCGGCTATGGCCGGAGCCGGGGCGGGGCAAAAGATTTTTACCGTCCACCGGATCGACAAGGACACCTCGGGGCTGGTGGTGTTTGCCAAAAACGCCGGAACCCACAAAAAGCTTTCCGCCGCCTTTGAATCCGGGGGGGTGGAAAAAACCTATACCGCGGTGGTTCACGGCCGCCCCCCCTGGCCCGAAGGAACGGCGGACTGCTCCTTGCCCCTGGCGCCGGACGGCAACAAACAGCACCTGACGATCATTGACAAGTACCGGGGGAAAGCTTCGTTCACCGCCTTCAGGCTGCTGTTGTCCGCGGGCAATTACAGCGTCCTGGAAGCCCGGCCCAAAACCGGCAGGACCCACCAAATCAGGGTTCACCTGGCCGCCCTGGGACACCCCGTCGTCTGCGATCCCCTCTACGGCAGACACCGGCGGAGCCGGACTCCGGAAGGGATCTACCTTTCGTCCTTTAAGCGGGACTGGCGGGGCGACCCCCTGGATGAACGGCCCCTGCTGGCAAGGCTGGGCCTGCACGCCACCCGGCTGGCGCTGCCCGGCGGCCTGATCCTGGAAGCGCCGCTCCCCAGGGACATGGCGGCTTTACTTAAACAGATGGAAAAGCTCCTGCCCGAAGGCTCCCCCGCGAGCCGGTAAGCGGGCTCTTGCCGGGGATGATTCAAAACAACCACGGACCAACACAGACCTGTTGTTTCAATTCCATGCTTTTGTCCGTTCTGTCCGTGAGGGTCCGTGGTTAATGCTGGATTTTGGGGCTTGCTATTTTCCTCGCTCTGTGCTATCGTAACCCCATGCAGAGGATGTGCCGGGAAACCGGCGGCGCGGCGCGGAATTGTGGGACGAAATCTTTAGATTTCGCCACGTTCAGGCGTAAACCGTCAAAGTTGGCACGGAAATTGCTCTCTCTCTGTTCGAGCGGCTATGTTATTTCTTAACTGTTAGTGCGATTCATTGTTCTATTTTATTACAGGATAAGGAATTAGTCAAGCGTTAAGTGCTAATTCTTGTTAAGCATTACCAGCCGATGTGAAGGAATATTGCTTACACAACTGCTTACAGTACCGCAAAGAAAACCCAGCCCTTGTAAAAAAGAGCCTTTTTTACTGTCCCCGGCCCCTTAAAAAATACCCGCCTGTATCGCTTATAGCGGGCCATAGCGTTTTCCCGCCAATCGTTACAGCCGCCCTTTCTTGCGCCGCAATTTCCCCAGGGTAAAAATCCTGTTAAAAAGCGGCGCAAAAAACCCGGCACCCCGCCCCCTCGGTCACCAGGTTCCCGTTCCCGTCGTACCGGTAGTACATCTCCCCGATCTGTTCCGCCCGGTGGGTCCCCGCGTAATACCGGTACCCTAACCGGTAATTCAGGTTGTCCCCGTTCCGCGTCCCCATCGTCCGCTCACTGCTCGCCTTGCTCTCAAGCTTCCCGTTCCCCCGGTCGTCACTATCCGTTCCAGCCACCGCCGCTCAGGGTTGTAGGTATACTCCGTCTTTACCCCGTTCCCGTATTCCAGCTCCGCCCGCTGCCCGAACTCGTCGTACCCGATGTCTCTCACGTACTCAAAGTCCCCGCTCCCGTCGGGGCTGTCCTTATGCCCCGTCACCG
>JAISBN010000028.1 GCA_031266175.1 Treponema sp.
TTCTGCCGGGGTCCTTCCATGGGAGGGTTCGATTTTTTTCAAACCCAGCTGGCGGCATATTCATCGGGGGTTACCGTCAGGGGCGAAAGCCTGGCCGCTTTTGACGGCGGCGCTGCCGGTAATTACGCATTCCAGGTCCGCGCCCGGAACGGGTTCGGAACCAGCGGCATGTCTTCCACGGCGCTGATATTCTGGCCGGGAATGATAGCGGCGGGACCGCCGTCTGAACCTGCGAACGTATACTGTGAATCCCACTGGGAGGAATACCGCGTTTATTTTGAACGTCCCCAGGCGGCAACCTCCTATGTGCTTGACTGGGGGAGCGGATCCCGGGATCTCTCCGCCGTCAGCTACATAAACGGTTATTGCTTTGTTATTCCCAAAGGAGTGATAGGAACGGGGTCATATTCCTCAACCCTTACGGCGCGGAATGAATATGGGGACAGTACTCAGGCATCTTTTACCATAGCCCATGTTGCATCACCGGCGCTGAACCTGCTTACCCCCACATATGACGCCGCCGGCATATATCTGCATTACAGCCCCCAGAGCTATTATCCCGTCGGAACCCAATTTAAGGTTCTGTACGGTACTTCTTCGCCGCCGGGAACCTCGCTCTCGCCGTTGGCTACGCTTACCGGCGGCCAGAACCGGCTTGTCGTGCCGAGGACTTCGTTTCCCTCCGGAAGCACCTATTATTTTCTGGTCCAGGCCGTGGGGGAATTTGAAACCACCGGTGTCGACTCAAATACAGTGAGCATAAACATCCCATGAACGTTCTTCGAATGTCCGGAAGAACTGCTCCGATGACGGCGTTAGGCTTTTGCCGCCTTAAGCCGTTTCCGGGCGGCTTCAAGACATTCCCGCTTAAAGACCGCCACCGAAAGGCCCCGGTATTCCGCTTCCTTTTTTAGCTTTGCGGCGTTTTCTTCAAGAAACTGTTTTTTTGCTTCCAGCTCAAGGTAATGGGAAGGATCCAGGCCCGTACCCAGAATAAGGGACTTGAGTTTTGAGGAGGGAAAGGCCGTGGGCTGGCAGCCGGTCATGGCGACGATGGAATTATCCAGGATGATGAGCGTCATGGGGGTATTGGCTTCCACCGCGTCGATAAGGCCCGGCAGGCCGGAATGGATGAACGTGGAATCCCCGATGACGGCGAAGGCGTAGGGGATGCCCGCGTCCGCGGCGCCCCGGGCCATACCCACGCTGGCCCCCATACAGACGATGCTTTCGATGGCCGAGTAGGGCGGGGACGCCCCCAGGGAATAACAGCCTATGTCGGAAGTAACCGACACGTTCGGGCGGCCCGGAGCGCCGTCCAGGGCGGCCGCGGCCCTGTTGATTGCTTCGTAGCTGTCTGCGTGGGGACAACCCGCGCAGAGCTGGGGAGGCCTGCCGGGCAGCCGGGACAGCAGGTCCCGGGGTGAATTCCGCGCCGGGAGTTCCCGCGTACCTTCGCCGGGTCCGGGTTCCTCCGCAGCGGATACGTCCAGCACGGTTTTACGGGGGGGAAGCCCCAGGGCGGCGCGGATATTGTCCGGGTCCAGCTCGCCGGTCCTGGGAATGGCGGCCGCGCCGTTGGCTTCCCGTCCCCGGATGATAACGGACTGGGGCAGGATGCCCCGGAGTTTTTCTTCGATCAGGGGCTGGCCCTCTTCGATGACCAGCACTTCCCTGACGGCGGGTTTCTGGGTTCCGCAGAGCCCGCGGATTGCCTCTTCCGGCAGGGGATAGGCGCCGATGTGGAGCCTGGCCGGAACGGAACCCCGGGCGGCCTTAAGGTCGGCAAGGTTTTCTTCGTAGTAGTTGCCCCCCAGGCCCGAGGTGATAACCGCCAGGGTGTCCGCGCCGCCGTCCAGCCTGTTTGCCCCGTGGGCGGCGGACCAGGCGCGGATGTCCCTTTGTTTTTCGATAAGCTCCGCGTAGTTCCGGCGGGCATAGGCGGGAAGGAGCATCCACCGGGTTTTGTCTTCCGTTTTTGCCAGGGGATTCTGCGGACGGCTTTCGGCGGGGGTAACTTCTGACCGGGCGTGGGAAAGCCGGGTCACCAGCCGAAGCATCACCGGTACCCGGAAACGCTCGGAAATATCAAAGGCTTCCCTGGTCATGTCGTAGGCTTCCTGCTGGTTCCGGGGTTCCAGGCAGGGGACCATGGCAAAGAACGCGTAGTACCGGGAATCCTGCTCTCCCTGGGAACTGTGCATCCCCGGATCATCCGCGACGGCCACCACCAGGCCCCCCTTGATACCCAGCAGCGCTCCGTTCATGAAGGGGTCCGACGCGACATTAAGGCCCACGTGTTTCATGGTAACGATGGCCCTCCGGCCCGCAAAGGAAGTTCCCAGGGCCGCTTCCATGGCGGTCTTTTCGTTGGCGCACCAGCGGGCGGTAAAAGAGCCGGAGTCCCCGCTCCGTTTTTCCGCTTCTTCCCGCAGGTATTCCATGATTTCCGTGGAGGGGGTGCCGGGATAGCCGTAGGCGGCGGAAAGCCCCGCGTGAATTGCCCCCAGGGCCGCCGCCTCGTCTCCCAGAAGGGTAAGCTCCACCGGGACGTTTTTCGTTTCGCTCATGCGGCCCAGCATACAAAATTCACGGGGATTTGGTCAATTATTCGCGTCCGCGGTCTCCGCGGCCTTAAGCCGGAACCGGGCCCTCCTCAGGGCCGCTTCGGCGGCGGCGGTTTCAAACTTGAACATGCCCAGGCTGATGGTTTCTTCCGCTTTTTGCTTTGCCCCCAGGGCCCGTTCCCGGTCTATTTCCGAAGGCCATTCGGCGGCGTCGGCCATGAGGATGGTATTGTGGTTTTTGACTTCCAAAAGGCCCTCCGAGACAAAGGCGCTTTTCCATACCCCGGTTTTGTCCTTGATTTTAAGGATCCCCGCCATGACCGGCGCGGTAAAAAACGAATGTTTGGCGTAGACGGTAATTTCTCCGTCCGGCAGGGTAAGGGTTATCGCCTCCGCCTCGTCCGAAAAAAAACGGCGGTAGGGGGTATGTACTTCAAACTTAAAAAGAACCATCCGCCCCTACTTTGCCTTGGCAAGGACGTCGTCCATGCCGCCGGTCATAAAGAACGCCTGTTCGGGAACCGAATCACATTCGCCGTCCAGGATCATCTTAAAGCCCCGGACCGTTTCCTTTACCGGCACATACCGGCCGTCGATGCCGGAAAACTTTTCCGCCACAAAGAAGGGCTGGGAAAAGAAACGCTGAACCTTGCGGGCCCGGGCTACCAGGAGTTTGTCCTCGGCGGAAAGTTCGTCCATGCCCAGGATGGCAATGATGTCCTGGAGTTCCTTGTACCGCTGAAGGATCTGCTGGGTCCGGCGGGCGGTACCGTAGTGTTCGTCCCCCACCACCGCGGGATCGAGGATCCGGGAACTGGACGCCAGCGGATCCACGGCGGGATAAATGCCCAGTTCCACGATTTTCCTGGACAGGGTGGTGGTGGCGTCCAGGTGGGCAAAGGTGGTGGCGGGGGCCGGATCGGTTAAGTCGTCGGCGGGGACATACACCGCTTGTATACTGGTAATGGAACCCTTGGAAGTACTGGCGATCCGTTCCTGGAGGGCTCCCATTTCGTTGGCCAGGGTGGGCTGGTAACCCACCGCGCTGGGTATCCTGCCCAGGAGGGCGGAAACCTCGGCCCCCGCCTGGATAAACCGGAAAATGTTGTCGATAAAGAGCAGGACGTCCTGCCCTCCCTTGTCCCGGAAATGTTCCGCCATGGTAAGGCCCGCCAAAGCCACCCGCATCCGGGCGCCGGGGGGCTCGTTCATCTGGCCGAAGACCAGCGCCGTCTTGCCGATAACCCCGCTTTCGTTCATTTCGCGCCAGAGATCGGCGCCTTCCCGGCTCCGCTCCCCAACACCGGCAAACACCGAATACCCCGAATGTTCGGTGGCGATATTCCGGATCAATTCCATGATGATAACGGTCTTTCCCACCCCAGCGCCGCCGAAAAGGCCGATTTTCCCCCCCTTGGCGTAGGGAGCGATCAGATCGATCACCTTGATCCCCGTTTCAAACACCTCCGTGGCGGGCCGCTGTTCGGCAAAGCCCGGCGCGGGCCGGTGGATGGAGGCGTATTCGCCGGGGGTAAAGGCCCCCTTGTCGTCGATGATCCTGCCGGTCACGGAGAACATCCTGCCCAGCACCGGCTCTCCCACGGGGACGCTGATGGGCTTGCCCGTATCCTTCGCCGTAAGCCCTCGGGCAAGGCCTTCGGTGGCTTCCATGGCGACGCAGCGGACCCGGTTGTCCCCGATATGCTGAAGCACCTCCAGGATCACCCGGCCTTTGGACGCGGCGTCCGCTGTGGGCGCGGGAATACCCACCTCCAGGGCAGTTAAAATCGCCGGTACCCTGTCTTCCTCAAAACGGACATCCACCACCGGTCCTACAATCTGGGTTATTATCCCCTCATTGGCCATTGCCGCATCCTGTTCCACGATTCCTCCCATTCCCTCATTCACCGCCTATTCACTCAACGCAGCGCTGCCGCTGACGATCTCGGTCATTTCCTGGGTTATCCCCGCCTGCCGGGCCCGGTTGTAGCTTAAGCGCAGGGAGCCGAGCATTTCTTCCGCGCTTTTGCTGGCCTCGTCCATCGCGGACATCCGGGCGCTCTGTTCACTGGCATAGCTTTCTATCAAACAGCCATAGATGATCCCCTTGATATACAGGGGTACCAGGGCATCGAATACCTCCTCTTCCGAAGGGAAGTATTCAAAGCGCAGTTCTACCCGCTTTTCCCAGCCGTATTTGGTGATTTCTTTTTGAAGCGCCGCCGCGCTTAAGGGAAGGACATGGCGGACTTCGGGGAGAAGCTTGACCGCGCTGTACATGTGGGTATATACCATGTGAACTTCGTCAAACATCCCCCAGAGGTACTGGGAGATGATAAAGTCGGAGATCTCCTTGGCGTCGTCCATGGTGGGAAGGGCGGACCGGAAAGAAAAATTTTCCAGGATCAGATGGGGCGAATGGATAAAATACCGGTACCCGATGGCGCCGATCAGGATCAGTACCGGATTGGGAAATTCCCCGCAGAGCCGGTTTACCTCCCGGAAAATATTGGCGTTATAGCCCCCGGCCAGGCCCTTGTCGCTGGTAACCACGAGGATCGCGCTTCGCTTTCCCGATACGGATCCCCGGGCCTGTGCGCCCGCGGGGTTAGGGGAAGAAAGGCCGGTTCCGAAAAAACGGCTTTCCACCCCGTCCGCTCCCGCCAGGATATCGCACATGGTTTTCTGTATCCGGGTAAAAAAAGGCTCCGTATCTTCCCGTACCCGCCTTCCCTTGCGGAGCTTGGAGGTGGAGATCAGATTCATTGCCTTGGTCACCTGGAGGGTTTGGCTTATGGCCTTCATCCTGAGCCGTACGTCCCGAAGATTCGCCATAATCCTACCGTTTTACCTGTTTATAGGCTTCGATGGCTTCACTCAAACGCTGTTCCAGTTCCGCCGTGACGATCCCGGTTTCGGCGACGGCGGCGAGAATTTCGGCGTGCTTCAACTTCAGGTACTCCAAAAGTCCCCGGATAAAGGGACGGACCTGGAGTACCGGCACGTCGATAAGGCAGCCCGAGACCGCGGTAAAGAGGGCCGCCGTTTCCTCTTCCATGGACAGGGGAGAAAACTGGCTCTGCTTGAGGGCTTCCATAAGCCGTTCCCCCTGGGCCAGCTTGTCCTGGGTAGCCTTGTCCAGGTCGCTGCCGAACTGGGCAAAGGCAGCCATTTCCCGGTACTGGGCCAAATCCAGCCGGAGCCGGCCCGACACTTTACGGATCGCCCTGGACTGGGCCGTACCTCCCACCCGGCTGACGGAAAGACCCACGTCCACCGCAGGGCGAAAACCGGAATTAAAGAGTTCCGAATCAAGAAAGATCTGGCCGTCGGTGATCGAGATTACATTGGTGGGAATATAGGACGAAATGTCCCCTCCCTGGGTTTCCACGATCGGTATGGCGGTAATGGAGCCCCCTCCCCTTTCGGGAGAAAGCCTGGCCGCCCGTTCCAGAAGCCGCGAGTGGAGGTAGAACACGTCACCGGGGAACGCTTCCCGTCCCGGAGGCCTGCGCAGCAAAAGGCTGATGGTCCTGTAGGCGACGGCGTGTTTGGAAAGATCGTCGTAGACAACCAGCACGTCCCGGCCGGCGCGCATAAAATGCTCCGCCAAGGCGCAGGCCGAATAGGGCGCCAAGTATTGGAGCGCCGCAGAGTCGGAGGCGGATGCCAAAACCACAAAGGTATAATCCATGGCGCCGTACTTTTCCATATTCCGGATAATCGCCGCCACCGACGACGACTTTTGGCCGATCCCGCAGTATACGCAGTATACCCCTTTTCCCCGTTGGTTGATGATCGCGTCCACCGCCAGGGCGGTTTTACCGGTCTGGCGATCGCCGATAATAAGTTCCCGCTGGCCCCTGCCTATGGGGATCATCGCGTCCACCGACAGGGTCCCCGACTGGAGCGGCGTATCCACCGCCCCCCGTTCAATCACCGGCGGAGCCGGCGATTCCACGGGGAGGTATTCGGCGGCCTCCAGGGGCCCCTTCCCGTCGATGGCCTCGCCCAGGGGGTTTACCACCCGGCCCAGGAGGCCCGGTCCGGCGGGCACCGAAACAACCTTTCCCGTACCCCGAACTTCTTCACCGTCCCTGACCAGGTTTTCCCCGGAAAAGAGTACGCACCCCACCCCGTCTTCTTCCAGGTTAAGAACGATTCCCTCCGCGCCGGAAGAAAATTCTACCAGTTCCCCGTAGATCGCCCCGTCCAGTCCGTAGATGGTGGCCACCGAATCCCCTACCTGGGTAACAAAACCCACCGAATCGGAAGCGGCTTTACCGTCCCAGCGCTGTATCTCTTCCTTGAGGACTTTGGAAAGGTCGTCAAAATGAGCCATTTATGCCTCCAGGCCCCGGCCGGACAAATGTACGGCGCTTAAATCCAGGGCCATCTTTTTCAGCCGGGTCCTGACACTCCCGTCAAAGAGCATGCTCCCCACCCGGAGCCGCAGTCCCCCAAGCAGTTCGGGGATAACCCGGACCGTCGTTTTTATTTCCCGGGCCCCGGTCAGGAACGCCGCCTTTTTTCGGATCGCGGACAGGAGCTGTTCATCGGGTTCCACGGCGGTTTCTACAATAACTTCTTCAAGACCCTTCCGCCGGTGGATGATCTTTTCTATCTTCAGGATGATCCGTTGATGCTGATGAAAACAGCCCTTCCGGATCATGAGCAGGATAAAGCGCCGGGCCGTATCGACCGCCGCCTTGCTCCGCGGTGACGCCGGCGTCAGCGAAGCTGCCGGGCCGGAACGGCCCTGCTTTTCCAGGGCCCTTTGTATCGACGCGTCCATCCTGTCCGCGTCGCCGCGGCCGGCAATATCCCCCGGCAGTAGCAGGGCGGAACGGCAGAAGATGCGGAGGTACTCAAGCGCCTCCTCCGCCAGGGAAAGCCCTTCCTCCGGGTTTTCTGGAGAAAGGGCGGCGGTTCCGGTAAACGCTTCCGCCCAGGGGTCAGCCCGAAACATGGTCCTCCGCCCAGCTTTGATCCAGCACTTCCGCGGCATACCGGAGCTGTTCCGCCCCGGCCAGTTCCCGCCTCAAAAGGCGGCCCGCGGCGTTCACCACCAGGGCCGCGGCTTCGGCCTTAAAGACCGCCAGGGCCGCAAGCCGTTCGGTTTCCGTCCGGGCCCGGGCCGCGGCGGTGATCCGTTCCGCTTCGGCCTTTGCCCCAGCGGTGATTCGCCCGGCTTCCGCTTCCGCCTGTTCCCGGGCGGTCCGGATAATCGCCTCCGCCTCGGTTTCCGCCGTGCCAAGCCGGCTTTCAAACTGTTCCTGAAGCTGCCGGGCGCTCTGCCTGTCCTTTTCCGCCTGGACAATGCTGTCGTTAATCCGCCTGGTCCGGTCTTCCATCAGCTTGGTCACCGGTTTAAACAGCAGCTTCCGCAGGATCAGAAACAGGATGACCAGGTTGATAAGGGTAATGACAAAGGTGACGGAAAAATCAAGCATGAACCTATCCTATTCTGGTTATCAGCAGGATGGAAACAACCAGGCCGTAGATGGCGGTTGATTCCGCCAGGGCCGCGCCCACAAAAAACCACGGGATAAGTTTTCCCGCCGCTTCCGGCTGGCGGGCTATGCTTTGAACAAGCCCCGAGGTGGCGATGCCTATGCCAATCCCCGCGCCGATACAGGCCATCACGGC
The DNA here is from genome assembly GCA_031266175.1 of Treponema sp. Taxonomy (GTDB): domain Bacteria; phylum Spirochaetota; class Spirochaetia; order Treponematales; family Breznakiellaceae; genus JAISBN01. The sequence goes on from JAISBN010000028.1 coordinate 8,217, forward strand.
GATACCCGCCCCGATGGCGGCGAACATGGTAAAATCCATACAAACTCCTCTTTCAAAATAGGAGAACCGGCGGCCCTCCAAAAATCAAAATATAATCAGCGGGGCTGATTTGCTCAGTACAACTGATCTGCTCAGCAAAGCTGATCTGCTCAGCTCAGCTCCGGTTATTCATGTTCCTCCACGGTAACCGCTTCGGACAAATACATACAGGTTAAAAAGACAAAGATCGACGCCTGAACGAGGCCGTCGAAAAAATCAAAGTAGAGCGAAAAAATCATGGGCACCGCCAGGGGCAGGATCGACTCGATCATCCGCATCAGCACAAAACCGCCCAGGATGTTGCCGAAAAGCCGAAGGCTCAGGGACAGAAGCCGGGTACCGTAATCCATAACGTTAAAGGGAAGCATCACCGGCATGGGATGGAGCAGATGTTTTGCCCAGCCGCCGACGCCCCGCTTTCCGATGCCGCAGAAGAGCACCATGCCCATGGTAACCAGGGCCAGGGGGGCGGTAACATTGATATCCCTGGTGGGGGGCTTGACGATAAAGGGCGGTTCAAAATGAAAGCCGAAACAGCTTACTTCCACCGGGGAAAGGACGCCGATAATGTTCGCCGTTACCAGAAACAGAAAGAGGGTTCCGATGTAGGAGGAAAAATATTTTGCCCAGGGGCCGAACTGGTTTTTGCAGAAATTATTGAGGAATTCCACTGCGGTTTCCACCAGGGTTTGAACGCCCCGGGGAACCTTTTGCAGATTACGGGTAGCCAGGAACGCCGCAATGATGATAAGGCCCATGACCACCCAGGACACGATCACCGTTTCGGTGATTGGGATCACATACCCAAAGAGGGTTACCGTAAAGACCGTTTTAATTTCCAGCGCTTCCAGAAATTTTCTCCTGTTCAAAAAATACTACTGTTTAAAAAAGAAGTCATCCTTAAAATACTTTTTTAGAAATTCCTCCGAAACGGCATCCTTTTTTTTCATGGTAGTGTAGGTTACCTCGAGGAAACCCTTGGTAATGTAGAAGCAGCCCAGGATAAAAAATTCCGCCACCCGGTTCACTGCTCCCATGGCTTCGTACATCCTGACCGTGGAATCCAGAACAAAGTCGGTCATCAGGTAGCTTATTACCACCTGTTCCGCCAGGTTTACCGCATAGATCACCTCGGAAACGGGAAAGCCCGCCTGCATGCGGTCTTTGCCGAGTTTGACAAAAAAGTCGCCCACCATCGCCTTGTCCAGGCCCCTGTCCAGGGTCCGGGCCAGCAGGGGGTAAAAGGGGGTGTCCGCCTCTATCAGGGCCCGGTCTTCCATTTCGTTGTAGTGCTTCAGCTGGGGAGCCTTTCGGATAAGGTTTTTCCAGCGCAGGGCAAAATCCCCGGCCTGGAGGTTCAACGCATCGATAAGTACTCTGTCTACCATAATTGGGGATCAGTATATCACGCCGGGGTATGGAACTCAAGGCGGGATGGCGGATTTGGGCATTATTCTTCGGTTTCGGTAATCTTAAAGTGCTCCCTGGCCTTGATCACCTCGTCGGCAATACGGCCCGAAATGGGCGCGTAATGGGCAAAGACGACGCTGAAGGATCCGGTGCCGCTGGTGATGGACCGGAGGTCTATGGAATACCGGAGCAGTTCCGCCTGGGGCACTTCCGCCCTGATTTCCGCGATGCCCCCCGCAGAATCCTGGCCCAGGATCTTTCCCCGTTTGCCGGAAAGATCGCTCATCACATCCCCCAGATACTTTTCTTCCACAAAGACCGTCAGGTCCATCACGGGTTCCAGCAGGGTAGGGCCGGCCTGGCGCATCGATTCCCGGAAGGCGTTCCGTGCTGCCAGCTTAAAAGATAGTTCGGAGGAATCCACCGGATGGTATTTACCGTCAACGATCTTTACCTCCACGTCCACCACGGGGTAATGGGCCATGGTGCCGTGGACCATCCCTTCCACAATCCCCTTTTCCACGCCGGGGATATAGTTCTTCGGAATTGCCCCGCCGAAAATCGCGTTGACAAACCGGTAGCTTTCTCCCCGAGGCAGGGGGGCGATTTCCAGTACCACCTTGCCGTACTGGCCGTGGCCGCCGGTCTGCTTTTTGTGGGTGTACTCGGCCCCGGCCTTTTTGGTGATCGTTTCCCGGTAGGCTACCTTGGGCACATGGGTTTCCAAGTCTATTTTCTGGCCGGTCCTGATCTTGTCCAGGATAATGTTGATCTGCAGTTCCCCCATGCCGGAAATAACCGTTTCCTTGGTTTCCCCGTCAAAGTGGTACCTGAAGGTCCTGTCCTCGTCCGCGGCCCGGACCAGGGCTTCCCCCAGCTTGTCTTCGTCTTTTTTTGCCGCCGCGTTAACCGCCACCGAATGGACCGGTTCGGGAAGGCGCAGGGGCATAAAGGTAAGCCCCGCGTCCCCGGCGCTGATCGTATCGTTGGTTTTCATCGTGGCCGATTTGGCGATGATCCCCACGTCCCCCGCTGCCAGTTCCCGTACTTCTTCCAGCTTTTTTCCCTGGCAGATGTAGATTTTGCCGATCCGTTCTTTTTTATTTTCCGACACGTTCAGGGCTTCCGAATCGGCGGCGAGCTTTCCGGTGATCACCTTGATCCAGGAAAGTTTCCCCGAAAACTGATCATAGGAGGTCTTGATCACCAGGCCCGAGAAGGGCCTGGCGGGATCCACCGAAACTTTTGTTTCCGCGCCCTCCGCGGTTTTCGCCGTATCCCGGGCGGTCAGGGGGCTGGGCCCCACGTCGCCGATAAAATCCAGCAGGGGGATAAGCCCCGAATTTTTAAGGGCCGATCCGGCAAAGGCGGGGAAAATTTTATTTTCCCCCAGGGCCTCGATAAGGCCGGTGTGCATTTCCTCCGGATTCAGGGAACCCTGTTCCAGGTATTTCTCCATCAGGGTATCGTCCCCTTCGGCCGCGGCTTCGATCAGTTTTTCCCGGGCCGCGTTAAAGGCGTCCTTCCATTCATCGGGAACGGGCCCTTCCTTTTCGACGCCGTCCCCCTGGACCAGGTAGGCTTTGCCGTTAAGAATATCGATAACTCCCCGGTAGGAAGCGCCCTTTCCCATGGGGATAGTCACGGGGATAGGTTCTTTTTTGAACTTGTCTTTTATATCTCCAAGGACCTTGTCAAAATCGGCCCTGTCGTCGTCCATTTTATTAAGGAAGAATCCCCGGGGTTTTCCCCTGGTTTCCAGATTGCGCCAGAGCTTAACGGTTTCGATCTGTACGCCGTCCCTGGCGTCCACCAGCAGCAGGGCGTATTCGGCGGCCCTGAAACTTAAAATCACATCCCCGGTAAAATCCGCCGATCCGGGGGTATCAAAGAAATTTATTTTTTTATCCCCGCGATCCACATGGCCCAGGGCCGCGTGGATCGATATTTTCCGCTCAATTTCCTCGGGGCTGTAGTCCCCCGCGGTTTTGCCCGATTCCACGGTTTCGGGTTTGGAAATGGCCCCCCCGGCGAAAAGGAGCCGTTCAAAAAGAGTTGTTTTACCGGTCCCGCCATGACCGGCAAGGGAGACATTTTTGATGTTTTCGGTCGTGTAACTCATGGGTTTCTCCTAATGAAAAAAGTAATTTCTCCTGGTAAGACCATAATGAAGCCCTATGGTCTTATTGTCAAGAAAAATGTATACTGAATCATATGGATGATCGGTACAGGACTATCCGGGTTTTGAATGAAAAACGGCGTGAAGACATGCTGTTCCAGACCCGGACCCTGGAGGATTTGGGAAGATCCCTGGCGGAACGGCTTGACGGCGGCCTGCCGGGAACCCGGGAAGGCGATTACCGTCGCTTTAAGCAGGAAATAGCCGAATCGGAAGCCTCCATCGGGGTAATCCAGGAGGCCCTGGCCCGGATTAAGGCCCTCGATGAAGAGATCAGCGTTAAGCTGATGGAGAAGGCGGACCGCCGGGAAGAAGCGGCCGCGTTGTACATACGTTGCGGCCGCCTGCTTCTGGATTCGCGGCCGGTCCCCGCCGAATGCGGGCCGTACAGCCGGCAGCGGGAATTGTTCCATACCCGTTCCGTTTCCCTGGAGGACCGGCTGCGGGAACTGGAAGCCGGCGGCGGCGGGATTTTTTCCTGGCTGAGCCGGGTCATTCAGGCTCTGATAATACGCTCTTCCCTGAAACGGATCGGACGGCAGCTGGACCGGGTTTACCTGCAGGCGGGGGAAGCGTATGTCCGGACCGCCAGGGACGCGGCTATCGTCGTGTCCGGCGCTAACGCGGTGGGCGGTACGCCGGCGGACGCTGCCGGGGACATAACGGGCAGTATGGCGGAGGCCGGCGGAGACACAAGCGCCGGCGTCATCGGCGCTTCCGGGAAAGGCCCGGGGGACGAGCTTTCCCTGGTTCTCCGGGATATCCGGGCCCTGGGGCAGAACCTTGCGGAACTGGACGGGGCGCTGGGGGTACTGGAACAGGAAAAGGCAAAAATCAGCGCTTCCTTCGGGTTTGCCGAAAAGCCCGTCCGGCGCATCAAGATACTCCAGGAAAGGGCCGGCCGGCGGCGGCAGGATCTGCAGGAACTGTACCTGCGGATCGGGGAATCCGCCGGTACCCTTTTCGGGGACAGCCTGAACGACGAGGACAGGAGCGCCCTGGAGAAGGCCCGGAAATACGGGGATACCGCCGAGGAAATCCGCGGGGAAATCGAAAGCATAGAGGCGGGAATCGCGGTTGATAAGGAACGGGAAAAGATACTTAAATTTGAAAAGGCCGTTTCGGGGCAGAAAAACCGGGCCGCCGAGAGCGAAAAAAATATCGCCGAACTGAACCGGAAAATTGCCGAGGCGCGCAAAAGAATAGATGAACTGCAATCCAGGAGTACCAATGGCTAAAGCAAAGAAGGAATCCCCCGCGAAGCCGCCCGCAAAGGTGTCCACGAAGTTGACACCGGCCAGGGGCGACTACGACGAATCAAAAATAAAGACCCTGTCGTCGCTGGAACATATCCGGCTGCGGACCGGCATGTACATCGGCCGGCTGGGGGACGGTTCCAATCCCGACGACGGCATATATGTTCTGCTCAAGGAAGTGATTGACAACGGCATTGACGAGTTTATCATGGGGAACGGCAAACAGATCGACATCCTGGTCAAGGACGGAACCGTTAAAGTGCGGGACTTCGGCCGGGGCATACCCCTGGGCAAGCTGGTGGAGTGCGTGTCGGTGATCAACACCGGGGCCAAATACAACGACGACGTGTTTCAGTTTTCCGTGGGCCTTAACGGAGTGGGAACCAAGGCGGTAAACGCCCTCTCCTCCCGCTTCCGGGTGGTGAGCATCAGAAACGGGGACTTTGCCGAGGCGGTTTTTGAACAGGGCGTTTTAAAGAGCCAGCGGAAGGGCAAGTGCGCCCCGTCCATGCCCGCCGCGGCAAAACAGAACGGTACCTTTGTGGAGTTTACCCCCGACGGCGGGATCTTTGAAAATTACGGCTTTAACCTTGAGTTTATCGAAAAGCGGATCAGGAATTATACCTACCTGAACGTGGGCCTTACCCTGACCCTGAACGGCAAATCCTATGTGTCCAAAAACGGGCTCTACGATCTGTTAACCGAAGAAACCGGCGACGACATCCTCTATCCCGTGGGCTACCACCGGGGCCAGCACATTGAGTTTGCCTTTACCCATACCAACAATTACGGGGAAGAGTACTTTTCCTTTGTCAACGGCCAGTATACCAGCGACGGCGGCGCCCATCTTTCGGCCTTTAAGGAAGGGTTCCTTAAGGGGATCCAGGCGTACTTTAAAAAAGATTATAAAAGCGAGGATATCCGGGAGGGTACGACCGCGGCGGTGGCGGTTAAGATAAAAAACCCGGTCTTTGAAAGCCAGACCAAGAACAAGCTGGGGAACAGCGACATCCGGTCCTGGGTGGTTCAGGCGGTGCGGGAGGGAACCGAAGACTGGCTGCATAAAAACCCCCAGGCCGCCAAAAAACTGGAACAGAAGATCATGGCCAACGAAAAACTGCGGACCGAGCTGAGCGCCGTCAAAAAGGAAGCCCGGGAGGCGGCAAAAAAAATATCCCTTAAGATCCCCAAGCTTAAGGACTGCAAGTACCACCTTGAGGACGGCAGGGACGGGGAGCTTTCCACGATCTTTATTACCGAAGGGGATTCCGCCGCGGGTTCCATGGTCAGCAGCCGCGACGTGATGACCCAGGCTATTTTTGCCCTCCGGGGAAAAATAGAAAACATGTACGGGAAAAAGCAGGCGGCGATTTACAAAAACGAGGAACTCTATAACCTGATGACCGCCCTGGGAATAGAAAGCGACGCCGAAGGCCTCCGCTATGCCCGGATAGTCATTGCCACCGACGCGGACTTTGACGGCTTCCACATCAGGAACCTGCTCCTTACCTTTTTTCTTTCCTACTTTGAGGAGCTTGTCACCTCCGGCCGGGTCTTTATTCTGGAAACGCCCCTGTTCCGGGTGCGGACCAAAAAGGAAACCCGGTACTGTTACAACGAACACGAACGGGACGCGGCGGTGTCCGACCTGGGGCCGGCCAGCGAGATAACCCGCTTCAAGGGCCTGGGGGAAATAAGCCCCAAAGAGTTCGGCCAGTTTATCGGCGAAGACATCCGTCTTGTGCCGGTCCTGGTGAACACCCTGAAAGCGGTACCCCAGGTACTGTCCTTTTACATGGGAAAGAACACCCCGGAACGGCGGGAGTATATCATGAAAAACCTGATCGAGGACGCGGGATAATGGCGGATGTGAGCCGCGGACAGGGACGCGTAAGGGGCGGATGTGGCGTATATAAAAAACCTGTTTGACCGGAATTTTCTGGAATACGCATCCTACGTTATCAAGGACAGGGCTATCCCTGATTTGGAAGACGGCTTAAAGCCGGTACAGCGGCGGATACTCCATTCCCTGTTCGAAATGGACGACGGCAAGTTCCACAAGGTTGCCAACGTGGTGGGCCACTGCATGCAGTACCACCCCCACGGGGACGCTTCCATCGGCAGCGCCCTGGTGGTGCTGGCCAACAAGGATCTGTTCATCGACCGCCAGGGAAACTTCGGCAACATCTATACCGGCGACGACGCTTCCGCCCCGCGGTACATTGAGTGCCGGACCACCCCCCTGGCAAAGGATGTCTTTTACAATCCCAAGCTGACCCCCACGGTGGATTCCTACGACGGCCGGAAAAAAGAGCCGGTCCTCTTTCCCGCCAAAATCCCCGTCATTCTTGTTATCGGCGCCGAGGGAATCGCCGTGGGGATGTCCACCAGGGTGCTGTCCCACAACGTGCTGGAAGTGCTGGAGGCGGAAAAGGCCTGCCTCCAGGGGAAAAAGTTCCAGCTCTATCCGGACTTTCCCACCGGGGGCCTGGTGGACGTGTCGGAGTACCGGGACGGGAACGGCAAGGTCCTGGTCCGGGCCAGGCTCGACACCTCGGACCCCAAGCGGATCGTTATCCGGGAACTGCCCTTCGGCTCCACCACGGAAAGCGTCATCAACAGCATCGAGACCGCCGCCAAGGCGGGGCGGATCAAGATCCAGGGGATCAACGATTATACCACGGAGCATGTGGAAATCGAAATCAAGCTTGCCCGGGGGGTGTATTCCGAGGAAACCGTGGACGCCCTCTTCGGGTTTACCGAATGTGAGCAGTCAATCTCGGTCAACCTTCTGGTGATCCGGGACGGCCTGCCCGTGGTCATGTCCGTTACCGAGGTAATCAAATACCACGCCAAACTCCTGGTGCGGATCCTTACCAAAGAGCTGGAACTTGAAAAAAAGGAACTCCTGGACAAGCTGCACCTGCGGACCCTGGAACGGATCTTCATAGAAGAGCGGATCTACAAGCTCATCGAAAAAATGAAAACCGCCAAGGGGGTTGCCGATTCGATCGTGGCGGGGTTTAAGCCCTTTGCCGGGGAAGTGGGGCCCCGGGGGGTATCGGCGGACGACGTGGAACACCTGTTACGAATTCCCATCCGGCGGATTTCGCTCTACGACATCAACAAGGCCCGGGAAGAGATGGACGCGATCCAAAGCCGGATCAAGGCGATCAACCATCACCTTAAAAACATTACCGCCTATGCCCTGGGATTTCTTGACAAGATCATCGACGGGATCAAGGCCAACGAGGAACTCTCCGGGGGAAAGCGGCGGACCAGGGTGGGGGCCTTCGAAAAGATCGACGTCAGGGAAGTGGTCCGCAGGGACGTGCAGCTCAAGTACGACAAGGCCACGGGGTATCTGGGCAGCTCCGTATCCGGCGGCGAAACCGCAGCGGAACTGTCGCCCTTTGACCGGATCCTCGTGATCCGGGGCAACGGCATCTGGTCGGTGACGGACATCCCCGAAAAAGCTTTCGTGGGCCCCGGCGCTGTGTATATCGGCAAAGCCGACAAGGAAGCCCTTTCGTCCATGGTTTTTACCCTTATCTACAAAGAGCCGAAAACTAATTATCCCTGCATCAAGCGTTTCAGGATTGAGGGGTGGATCATGAACAAGGATTATGCCCTGCTCCCCGACGGCTCCACGGTGCTCCACGGCGATACCCGGCCCAGGTTCAGTTTTACCGTCAAGTACAAGCCCAAGCCCCGGCTTAAAATATTTACTGAAACCTTTAAGGTCCAGAATTTTGCCGTCAAGGGAATCAAGGCCGGGGGGGTGCGGATTTCCGCCAGGGAAGCCCTGGCGGTGACGGTTACCCAGGGGTAAACTGGTAAGGGGGACGCGCTATGGAAATAAACGAACCGGCAGGAAATAACGGTAAACTCCGTGAAACCGGAGCCGCCCGTGAAGGCGCCGTTGACGTTGGCGGCGTCATCGAAAACGGCGGTGAGAACATCGGGGCCGGGGGGATCGAGGTTTTTTCCGACGAGGAACGGCGGGAAATTTCCGGCCGCATCGAGGCGGCTTCCCGCCGGGAGGCGGTCCCTCCCCCGGGACCTCCGGCCAGGGGGGAGGCGTCCAGAAAGGGGTTTTTCCCCCTGCTGGTCAACGCCGCCGGAATCCTGCTGCTTGGGGCGGGTCTGCTGCTGCTGTTTTCCATCCAGCGCGCCGGTTCGGCGGAGCTCAGGGAATCCGACGCGGAACTGGGGATCACCGAGCGGGCCCTGATCCGGGAAATCCGCCGGGAAGTAACCTTGCAGCTTACCGAAAAGGACGCGGACATCAGCGCCATGCGGGGGCGTATCGCGGAAGTGGACGACGAGCTTGCCAGGCTGGAATCCCTGGAAGCCCTGACCGGGGAACAACAGCAAACCATGGCCGCCCTCCGGGGACAGCAGGAAGAATACCGGGGGGATCTGGCCCGGCTTGAGATGGAGCGGTCCCTGATTCTCGCGGAGGCCCGGCAGAAAGAGGCGGAAGCCCGCCGGAGGGAGGCGCGGCTCCACGCCCGGCTGGCGGAACAGGAGGGGGCGCTGGAGGATATTTCCGCCCGGAACCGGGCGGAACTGGAAGCGGCTCGGGCGGAGCTGGCAAAACTGACCGGGGACGACGAAAAAGCCGCCCTGGTAGAAAGGCAGCTGGCCGGGTATTACGCGGCCTTTTCAAAACAGATCCAGGCCGGCCAGTACCGGGAAGCGGCGGGAACCCTGGCGGCGCTGAAGGAATTCCTTGCCACCCCCTCGTTTCAGCAGCTTAAGCTTATCGGCAGCCGCCGGGAAAGCGACGCGGCCGCCGCCGCCGCCATGTCCGGGATCCTTTCCGCCGTTACCGGCCCGGCCGGAAGCGGCCCGGCTGCGGAAGGCGGCGGATCCCTGACGCCGGCGGAAATCGCCCCCCCCGTCGCCGTTCCCGAAGCGTCCGGCGCGGAAACGGCCCTGCGGAGACGGCTTTCGGAGCAGGCCGCGGCCCTGACGGAGCAGGCCGCCGTCCTGGCGGAGCGGGAGCGGGCCCTGGCGGAACTGCAAAAGAGCCACGACGGCGTCCAGGAGCAGAACAGCGCCCTCCGCCAAACCGTGGCGGAACGGGACCGGCAGCTGGAAAACCTTCAGGCCCAGAACACGGCGAATTTACAGAAAATTGAAACCCTGCAAAGGACCATCTCCACCATCAACGCGGCCTTAAACGAGTAAGTATGCGGTTGTTTCTACGGGATAAAAATAATGATTTAATGACCGCGTGGCAGTACGAATTTAATGGTTACCAAAATGTGAATGTGTCTTGTGGAAATATATTTGATATAAAAGCAGATGCTGTAATTAGCCCAGCCAATTCATTTGGTTTTATGGATGGCGGTATTGATCTTGCGTACAGCAAATATTTCGGCTGGGAATTGCAAGAATCATTACAAAATAAAATTCGCGATGAATTTTATGGAGAACTTCCGGTAGGTCTTGCGGCTATCGTTGCGACCAAAAATGATAAAATTAAGTTTTTCGTATCATGTCCAACGATGAGAATCCCCGAGGATATTTCAAACACCGTTAACGCATATTTGGCATTCAGGGCAGGGTTAATAGAAATAGCAAACTTTAATAAAAGAAATGACGTAAAAATTACAAGCGTTTTATGCCCGGGACTTGGAACTTTGACAGGAAAAATATCGGCAATAAATTGCGCCAGGCAAATGAAGTATGCCCCCGGCGATTGAACGGATTTACCCTCTGTCACTTCCCGAACTGTTCTCGGCTTCATTTGCCGCCTCTAGCAGCTGCCTGTTTATTTCCGTGAGTATGGCGTCCATTTTATAAAGCCGCAGATAAAGCTGGTCATTGCCGTTTTCTTCTTCGTGGTGCTCTATCGCATAGCACATGCCGTGTACCGGGTGTTCTATAAAAACCCCGTGGGGGGATAGCCATCCGTATAATCCATCAATACCGGAGGACTTATCCCGCCGGGATACCGGTCGTCAATATGATAAAACGCGTGCTTATAAAGCCGTTCTTCGTAAAGCCCCTGATACCCCCTACCAGGCTGTGCGCCCATTCACCGCCGGAAGATATTGTAAATTCAGAATAGTATTTATCTTTGGGGATAAGAACATTAATGGGGGTTACGGTGACGTCTTTAAAATCTTCGTCCCAATTAATTTTAACATGACCGCCGAGTGCTTCGCTTTTTGCAATTAAAAACCGGTTTTTTGTGTTGACGTTCCCAACCGCCCTGCAATAGATTTCGGTCATAGCCAGTTCGGTTAGTTTTTTTGTTAGATTATTCTCTGTTTTTTTGCCTGTTTTCCAGTCGTATAAAAAATAATCTCTAACCCATTCTTCGTTTTCAAATGTTTCAGTCAACGCAAGAAGGGAATCCGCGTCCAGAAAACCTATATAATACACGTCGATATCTTCCGGGTCGTCATCAAGGAGGATGTCTTTTTTGTAATTGTAAAGCACATATTTTTTTTCGTTCTCCCCATAGCCATCCCGGTAATACACAAAAGCAAGAAGCCCCTCGTCTTTATCCAATAAAAAGGGCTTGGTCTCACTGTAATTGCCATTCATAAAGGGGATAAACGATTTGGTAAATTTGGTTTCCATGTAGGCAACGTGGTCCATTCTGGCGCTTTGGCTGTACCAGAGGTTTGCCTCCGGCCACACGATGAAAAAGGGGTCCAGCGGCATGTTCGGAAATTTGACCAGCGCATCGATTTTGATTTTATCCGCCCCCACAAAAGACAGTTCGCTAAAACGCGCCCATCCGTCCAGGGTCGCTAATTTCCCGTCTTTCCAGGGCTGGAGCCGCCAGAAAAATTTATCCGATCGTATGTCAACGGGGTTGGTACTTGTCGAAGCTTCCGCCATCATGTCTCCTTGTTCCGCCGGTATCGTTTTAAAAGAATCTTTATTAATCCATACTATCAGCGCGGCCGCCAGCAGCAAAACGGCGCCAATACCTACTCTGTTTTTCATTACCCCGGTTCTCCCTTTTGTTACGGCTGCCGGTTAATTTCGTCAAGGACGTCGCTCATCCTGTAGAGCCGTATGTACAATTCCTTATCCCGGTACCATTCCCGGGCAAAACAGGTACCGTATACCGGGTGTTCAACGAACGGCGCCGATGGAACTTGGACGACCTATTATATCTTGACTTGTATAGAGCGGACGGATATAGACCTCGGTTTAGGTACTTCCTATCCAACGTGGATTCTAACTTATACTATCTCTACGTATAATATTTTGTGGCAGGTAAACGGAACGAGTGCAATTCGATTTGGAACTTCCGCTTCGTCTTACACCAAACAATAAGGAGGCTTGATATGGCAATGGACGCGGAACGCTACAAAAAACTTAAAAAACTCCTTGGGTCTTACGGCAGTTGGGCACTGTGGGACCCTGACGATATGAACAACACCGCTTACATCGAATCCAACTACCGCAAACTAAAGACGGAATATGTTTTTGTCGGCCTTAACACGTCCAGAGCCATAGAAGACCAGAGCGCGTGGACAAACTATCACTTTACCCACCGGGGCGGTAAAGAAACAAGGCTTGCAAAGGTATTTACCGGAACAAAATTTGAAGGCGCGTATATGACGGACATCATCAAGGGCTTTACGTCAACCGGCAGCGCCAAAGCCCTTGACGAATGGGCAGCCAGCGAAGAACTCCGCGCCAAAAGCATAAAAGTCATACAGAAGGAATTTAAGGCGTTGGGGAAGGTAAAAATGGTGTACTCCTTTGGCAAAGACGCCTGCCGTCTCTGGCACGAAATACCAAAACTGGCGTTTTATCCCGCAAAAATTGTTACCCATTTTGCCGCCCGCGGCAATGCCTTTGAAGAAAACATCCGTGACGAACTTGGAATAGTCAAACCTTCAAACAGATAACGCAACGGTGCCCGGCCCCACTTGGGGGGTAGGGCAAGACCCGCATAGCGGGGCTCGCCCATAGGGGGGCGCGTCGCGTATGCGGCACTGCCAAACGGCAGTGTGGAAATGCGCCCCCCTTCTTATTCCCTTCTCCTTTCTTTCCACTTTTTCGAAGCTATGATAAAACCATGCGGTTGTCCGGTATAATGCAGGTGTTCGGAAAAGAACAGTTGCCGGTTGTTGCAAAGTCTGGGGCAGCAATGACCCCGTTTTTTCGAATAACAACCGGCAACCGCATTTGCTT
>JAISBN010000109.1 GCA_031266175.1 Treponema sp.
TTTAATCTCTCTAGGGTTAATTCCCCGCCCCTCTGGGGCGTAAAACTGGGGGTGCGGGGGATTTGTTCCCCCGCATACGCAAAGATTTCAAGGAAAAATCTTCAATACCCGCTGCTTGCGGCGGGGATTCTTTATTGGTTCATCCCAAGAAGCAGGAGGTTGTCGGTGCTCACGGCGACAAGATTCGTAACGTGGTTAAATGAACGGGCCGGAGCGCGATATAGGCGCGCGGCGCTGTTTTTGGTCAGCGGAGAGCGGGAAGATGTACCGGCATTGTATTCGCGGACCCGTCTTGCCCGGACACCTTCTCCTCCCCAATAAGAATACACTATACTGATTGTATGGCAGTTACAGCGCAGTTAAACCCCGCAAGCCGGCTTGGAACAGAGCCGGTGGGCAAGCTTTTGTTTCAGTTTTCCGTCCCCGCCATTACGGGGATGATCGTCAACGCCCTGTACAATGTGGTGGACCGTATTTGGGTAGGCCGGGGGGTCAACGAAGTAGCCCTGGGGGGCCTTTCCCTGGCGATGCCCCTGATGACCGTTACCATGGCCTTTGCCATGCTCTTCGGCGTGGGGGCGGCCAATATGATCTCCATGCGGCTGGGCCAGGGCCGCAAGGAAGAAGCGGAAAACGCCCTGAACCACTGTTTTTTTCTGCTGATCATCGCCGGGGTGCTTTTGATGGCGCTGGAGCTGATCTTCCTGGATCCCCTCCTGGCCCGCATGGGGGCGGGGGAGGGGGGCGCCGCCCTGGACTATGCCCGCAATTACTACCGGATCATCCTCTACGGCCAGGTGTTCGGCATGGTAAGCTTTGGCTTTTCCCACTGTACCCGGGCCCAGGGGTTCCCCACCATCACCATGGTCAGCATGTTTATCGGCGCGGGAATGAACATGATCCTGGATCCGATTTTTATCATCGGCTTCGGCTGGGGGGTGGAGGGCGCCGCCTGGGCGACGATCATCTCCCAGTTTGCCGCGGCGGTCTGGATCCTCTCCTTTAACTTCGGCAAAAAGGCGGTGATCCACCTGTCCCTCCGTACCTTTAAGCTTTCCCTGGCCATTATCCGGGACATCCTGGCCTTCGGCTCCTCCCAGTTTTTGCTGCAGTTCGTTATGTCCGCGGTCCAGCTTCTGTTTAACACAAGCCTGGGGGTCTACGGTCCCGCCGCGCTGGGTCCCGGCGGCGGAGTGGTGGCCCTTTCGGGGTTCAACATCAACATGTCCATATCCATGCTGATCCTGATGCCGATCTTCGGAATCAACCAGGGTGCCCAGCCCATCCTGGGCTTTAACTACGGGGCAAAACAGTACCACCGGGTCCATAAGGCCTTTCTGCTGGCCATCGCGGGGGCCACGGCTATCTGTACCGCGGGCTTTATCCTGACGGAGCTTTTCCCCCATTTTATTGTACGCCTCTTTGCCCCCCGGGGAAGCGCGGCGCTGCTTGAGTTTGCCCCCCGGGCCATGCGGATCATCATGCTCGTGCTGCCCCTCAACGGCTTTACCATTGTGGCCACCAATTTTTTTGTGGTTACCGGAAGGCCCAAAACGTCGATTTTCCTGTCCATGCTCCGCCAGTTTATCGCCCTGATCCCCTGCATCATCATCTTTGGAAAGCTCCATGGCCTGTGGGGGGTGGTGGCCGCTTCTCCGGTGGCGGACGGCTTTGCCTTTATCTGTACGGGGATTATGATCCTGGCGGAACTCAAGGAGCTCCGTTTGGCCCGGTCCGCGGGAAGTTCCGGGGAGCGTTAAAAGGAGAAGACCATGAACCGGTTTTCCGGGCGCCGGCGCCGCCGCCGGATTATGGGATGCGTTTTTTTCCTGTCCCTGGTTCCCCTGTTTTTTTGTTTCCCCGATACCTATCAGGAAGCGGCGGGGGCGGGGCTGTTTATCAACAGCGTCCCTTCCGGGGCCCGGGTTTTTATCGACGGCATAGAACGGGGCACAACCCCCTTCAGTCTTGAATCCCTCCGGGCGGGGGAATACAGCGTCCGTATTGTCAAGGAAGGCTATGGGGAACGCCGTTTTACGATAACCGCGCGGAGGTCCAGCCGGGTTGAAGTGTCGGTGGATCTGGAAGAGGCAAAGGGACAGGTGCTGCTGGAAATCCGGAGGGACCCCGCCGCGCCGCCCTCCCTGGCGCTGGATCCCCGGATTTATGTGGACGGCTCCCGGGCCGGGGAAGCGGGTCCGGCCGGCGCGTCCGTCCAGGCCGCCGAAGCCGCCCAGGCCGGGTCCGGTTCTTCCGGCGTGATTACCCGCGGCCTGACGCTTCCCGCGGGCTGGCGGACCATTGCGGTCGAAGCCTTCGGCTGGGAGCGGAACAGCAAAAACCTTTTTATCCGTGAAGGGACGGTCCAGAAACTTGAGCTGATCCTGGTTCCCGCGCCCTTTACGCTGAGCGGCGTTTCCCTGCGGAAAAACCGGGTTAATCCTGAAAATTCCGGCGCCCTGGGCAGGGCGGAAATCAGCTTTGAGGTTTCCGGCCCCGGCGCCGGAAGCCTGGAAGTCCTTGACGGGGAAGGAACGGTGATCCATACCGCCCCCCTCGGTCCTTTTACCGGCCGCCGGCAGCGGGCCGTCTGGGACGGCCGCGGGACTATCCCGGACACTCCGGACGCCGCCGCGCCCGACGGCAGCTACCGGCTCAGGATCAGCGCCTGGGCTTTGGAGGACGGGCGGGCGGTGGAAGAAAGCAGGCGGACCGCGGAACTTGCGGTGGAGCTGGATTCTTCAGTACATATCCGGCCCCTTACCCTTTCTTCCGCGTCGCCGGGGCTGCTCTTTGCGTCCAGCCCGGAACTGCTGCCGGCCCTTTCCTACCAGGTAGAGGGGAGCATCCTGGCGGGCAGGCCCCCGGCGGAGGAAGCCTGGAACAGCCTTCCCTTTTCCGCGGGTTTTCGGGTATCCCTGCTTGACCGGCTGGAGGCCGCCGCGGTCTTCAGCGCCGTCCCTGAATTTTCGGAGGGGACCGGAATAGGGGCGGGGGTTTCGGTTAAGTGGGCGCTCGTCCCTTCCCGGAACCGGGAAACAACGGAGCGGAATGCTGCCGGAACCGCTTCCTCCGCTTTTTCCGGCCGCCCCGCCGCCGCCGGTTTCGGCGCCGCCGCTGAATTTTCCTACGGCTGGGCCCGGGAGGGCCCCTACACGCCCTTCGGCATGGGAACCGGCGTTACGCTGCGTTTCCCCCTTTCGTACCGGATTCTGGAGCGCCCCTTTTCCGTCGATCTGCTGGGGAGCCCCCTCCTCCTCTGGGCGGGGGAAGAGGGCTACCCCGGCGGTCTTGTTCCCCGCCTGGGCCTGGAAGGCGGAGTGCTTCTGGCGTATAAAAGCATGGCGGGGGGAATATCGATCCGCTGGGATTACGCCCCGCCGGGAACGGAACCTTCCGGTCCCGGTCCCCTTTTTTCGGCCCTAGAATTCAAATTCTTTCCCTCTAACCTGGCGCTTTCCCTGGCGGGAGGTTTCTGGTATTGGGAAAACAGCGCTGGGGCGTTTTTTGGCGCGGGGATCGGGGTAGTATATTAGGGGTACCGTCCCGGAACGGCTTTTGACAAGTACGAAATGGTTCTGTACATGTCCAAAACGATTCTGTACATGGATGAAATGTTATGCGACATTCCTAATATCTGTTCATTAAATAAAAATCGTAAGAGCCGCTATATGAGTCTCTATTATCCAAACGATATTCCAATAATGTATTATCAAACAAATAAATTATCATCCATGTCTGATAATCATTATTTCTGTTCTATGATTAAGTATCTGTCTCTTGATAAGATTATTGGACGGCAATAATATACGCCATCGTGTATATTACCACGAGAATAAAACCTAACACTTGGCAGCCTTCTTTTCTGTACAGGATTATATAAGAAACCTTCGTCATCATCATCTGGAATAAGATAAATATAATCACCTAAATATTCGCCAATATGATAACTTTCTCTGGTTATTTGATGATTCACCTTATTACCTGTTACCAGATCAACCTCAATTCCAGAATAATCCTTTCCATAAAATAATTTTGTTCCCCTTGCATTAAGAATAAACCATTCAATACTTGTATCAATATAAAAACCATCAGCATATTCGCCGTGTTCCTCATGCCACTCACCATTAGACCACCGCGGTGAATTTATGTCGCTTTGCGTTATAAAGGCTTCATCAATTCTTATAAGATTGTGATTGGCAAAATTATAAACAAAAAGATATTTTGTACCTGACATAGTACCATCACGGCTGTTCCTCTTTATTGTTGATGTATCTATCCAATTAAACGCCATAGTCCTACCATTATTTGAAACAGTCACATTATTATATATATCAATGGTTTTATTGTTATAATTTAAAATTAATTTTTCGCGCCTTTTTCCGTTATTATAAAGTGTAAATATTTCTCTTGATCCACCACCTGTACCACCAATGTAATGCGCTATACCTCTATACTCCAAAACAGGGTAAAAATTATTTACATCGATTTCTTCCAGAAAATAGCTGAAACACCAGCCAATTGTCTGACTATTTTCTCGTCTTACCTTAATCCAATTCCCCGTATTTCCGTTTATGGCTACTTGTTCATTTTTAACTTCAAGAACAGTTAATTTTTCCCATAAACCAAGAAACCCTAAAGCATTTGATGATATTTCTGGATTATTCCTTAGCCGCAACCCTACTGTCCATGGAACAACAATGCTATCTACAGATAATGCAAATAGATTGATACTTATTAGGATTAAAAAAATAACAAAAATGTACCTTTTCGTATTTTCCATCAAAATATATAATATTCGGCTAATTAGTGTCTGTCTATAAACTCAGTTTTAAGTTAGCCAATACAGCACCAGTCATAACCCGGAAATTATAAGCGATTACACTCCAGAATACCTTCTGTCTATAATGTTCAAACCCTTTCCAGGCACACCGCCGTATTTCAAACCCTCGTTTCAAATTGGATATTACCGCTTCCATCCCGCCTCTCCACTTTTTTAACTTGTTCTCCAGCCGTTTGTTTGCACAGATGTTTTTAAGACTTCCAACTATTTTCGTAAATACTATGTTGGTTATCTTTTTATTTTCCGCATATCGCTGGTTTTCCCTGGACGCGTATCCCCCGTCCGTTACACTGGATTCAGGTGTTATTCCATATCCGCCTAGCACTTTCTCTATCGTCCTCGTGAATAATTCGCTGTCTTTCGGATTCCCCCGCTCTATCTCACACGTTAATATCATATTGCTCTTCCCTCCCCCAAGATTCACCTTGTGCCCAAATTGCACCTCACGGCTCCCTTTCACTATGATGTCCGTATGTACTTCATATATAGA
>JAISBN010000136.1 GCA_031266175.1 Treponema sp.
ATCGTTATCACGGATTACGACTTTATCCCCGAATCCACACGGTGCCATACGGTATTCCAAATGCTGGAACAGGAAGAGCATTTTCCCTTTAACGATCTGATAGAGATCCACGTACTGAACCTGGAGCGGCTGCCGCCGGACGGGGAAGGCAGGCTAATAGATTGGCTGCGTTTTTTAAAGGCGGAGACGGAAGAGGAGTTTAAGATGGTAACGGAAAAGAATCCCATGATACACGAGGCGTACTGCAAACTGCAGGTGATGAGCGAAGACGAGGCGAACCGGATGATCTACGAAGCCCGGTTAAAAGCCCAGCGGGACGAGTATTCCCGAATGAACGGCGCCCGTCAGAAGGGTCTGCAGGAGGGCATCCAGGAAGGTATCCGGAAGGGTCTACAGGAAGGTCTCCAGAAAGGTATCCAGAAGGGCCGGGAAGAGGGTCAGAAGGAAATAATCCTCCGGATGGCTGAACATGGGATGCCCGCCAAAGACATAGCCGCCGTTACGCAGGTAAGCGAACAGCAGATCAGCGATATCCTCAAAGAGAAGATTTAACCCCGGAGCGGTCTCTTACCACGGACAGACACAGACCAACACGGACAAAAGCATGAAATTGAAACAACAGGTCCGCATGGTCCGTGGTTAAGCCCGGCAATTACCAGTCAAAGGAAAAGACCGCCCGCTCCCGGTAATCCTTGGCGGGCCCGAAAACAGCGGAAGGAAACCCGTCCTGGTTGGGGCTGTCGGGAAAATGCTGGGTTTCCAGGCAGAATCCCGCGTTTTTGTTGTATACCGATCCGGTTTTTCCCCGGATGCCGTCAAGGAAATTACCGCTGTAAAACTGAACTCCCGGCTGGGTGGTGAACACCGACAGGGACCGCCCTGAAGAAGGGTCGAAGGCTTCGGCGCAGGGCCGCAGCGTCCCGTCCGGGGCATAACCGTCAATGACAAAACAGTGATCGTAGCCCCTGCCGGCCGCCGCCGGATCCCCTCCGCACACGGCGGCATAATCCCGGGAGACAGGCTTACGGGCCGTAAAATCAAAGGGAGTTCCCCCTACGGGAATAAGCTTTCCCGTGGGAATCAGATCCGGGCCGGGTTCCACATAGGAAGAGGCGTGGAGCCTAAGCTCGTGGGAAAGGATATCGCCGCTGCCCTCTCCCGCCAAATTAAAGTACGCGTGGTTGGTAAGATTCACCGGACAGGGGGCGTCCACCCAGGCCCGGTAGGAAGCGCTGAGTTCGTTTGATCCGTTAAGACCGTAGGTAACTTCCGCCCGGAGCCGGCCCGGAAACCCCTCGTCGCCGCCGGCGCTTTCCAGCTCGAACCGGACAAAGACCCCCCGGCGGTCCCGGTAGGGCTCGGCCTTCCAGAGCCGTCTGCCAAAACCCCGGCGCCCCCCGTGGAGGGTATTGGGGCCGTCGTTTTTGCAGAGCCCGAAGGTTTTGCCCTCCAGGGTAAAGGCGGCGCCCCCGATACGGTTGGCAAAGCGGCCTATGGTGGCCCCAAAGAAGGGGCAGTGAAAGTACCCCTCCAGGGATGAAAAACCCAGGAGCAGGTCGTCCCGTCCGGTTTTGCCCGGTACCAGAAGGGAGGTCCACGCGGCCCCGAAGTCGGTGATGGAAAGGGCGATATCCCCCGCTTCCAGGATATACAGGGTCACGTCGCTGCCGTCGGAAAGAACCCCGAAGGGTTTCGCGTTGATTTTCATGCCCCCCATTATAGCACATAAACATTCCCAGTGGTATAGTACCCCCATGGGAATCTTCAACCGCCTGGAGTACCTGATCCGCAGTTACCTGAACGACAGGGATGATGAAAGCGCCCGAATTTTCGGAAGGGACGGGTCCCGGAGCCGGGACACCGGCAGCCGTTCCGGGGCCGCCGCTTCCGGCGCTTTTACCGACCCCGACGTCAGGGCGGCTTTTGAGGAACTGGACGAATTCCTGAACAGGAGCGCTCCGCCGGGAACAGGCGGAAACAGAGAGAGCGGCGCCAAAAATGGCGGCGTCAACAATGGCGGAGCCTCCCGTCCGGACCGCCCCGTCCCCGGGGAATTGCGGCCGGACTTTGCCGAGCTGGGAGTTCCCTTCGGCGCTTCCGCCGCGGACTGCAAGGCGGCCTACAAGGATCTCTTAAAAAAGTACCACCCGGACCGCCATTCGGGCCCGGAAAACGTACGAAAAGCTACGGAAAAAAGCGCCCGGATCAACGCGGCCTGGGACCGTATAGAGAGATGGGGTAAAACCTAAAGATTTTACCTTACAAAAACTAAAGTTTTTGCCTTGTAAAACCTAGGGGGGATGTATGAAAAAGCGGTATTTTGCGGCGGCGATAGGCGCGCTGTTTATAGCGGCGGCCCTTTTCGGCCAAAACGCGGCGGACTTCGAGTACGAGGCCGGGAACGGAAAAGTAACCATTACCGGCTACAGGGGAAGCAAAAAGAACGTGACGATCCCCAAGCGGATAAACAATCTGCCGATTACCGCTATCGGAAGGGGGGCATTTGAGGACAGCCAAATAACTAACGTCCCCGGTTCCGTTACCGAGATCGGAGAGGGGACATTTGCGTACAACCAGTTAACCGGTGTCGCCATCCCGAATTCCGTTACCGCCATCGGAGACTCTGCGTTTGAGGGCAATCAGTTAACCGCCGTCACCATCCCCGATTCCGTTACCACTATCGGAGCGGGGGCGTTTTGGGAAAACCGGTTAACCGGCGTCACCATCTCCAATTCCGTTACCACTATCGGAGACTTGGCGTTTGCGCACAACTGGACTTTACCCCATTCGGTAGACACCATTAAGCAACCCGCCCTGAGTTAAACATAGCCGGCGCCACATAGTCAAGCGCCGAATGCAAGCGAAGGCGATTATAATACAGCTCAAGA
>JAISBN010000075.1 GCA_031266175.1 Treponema sp.
GAATCGCCGCCCACGGTTAATTCCGGTGAATAAAAGGTCCGCATCCCATCGGTATAATCGATATACCAAGACCTTTGAACGGCCGCGAAATCATCCGGCATAATTTCGCCGGTAGATTCGTCGGTTAGGAGCAGTATGGAATTAATATCGATCTTATCAAATAAAACAACGTAATGGGGTTTGGCTCCCAGTATGTACTGAAAAACCGTCTTGTCGTTTTTTCCATAATATGTATCAAGGTACGATCTAAATTCTTCCGACAGGCCGTCCAAGGCCCCGGGGCCGAAATCCAGGGTGGTAAAAAACAGCTTGGGCGCCCCGGTTCTTCCGGGGAGATAATTTCTTTTTTGGTAGGTCCACAGCTCCACCGGGTGCAGCGTTAAAACGCAGCTTTCCTCCCCCCGGATAATTTTGAGTTCGCACTTTCCTTCCAGGATATTAAAGTTTGGAATCTCATACACACATTCAAGATCCTTTTCATTCCCCTTCCACCGATAGCCCCGGAAGAGGGTATCCGGGGAGGCGGCGCGTTTCCCCGCCTCCGGGCCGTTCCGCAGCAGGGCGCCGGGGGGAAAATAGAGGGAAACTTTTTTGAATTCCCACCGGTTGTCAAAAACGGCCTTTGACCAGTAGCCGGTTTCCCCTTCGCGGTTAATGCCCGCCACGCGTAGTTCCCGGGCCCCGTTGCCGTAGCCGTTCTGCAGTATGGTGATAAACCGGCTGATTGCCGCGTTTCCCTCCAGGGGGATGCCGGGCTGCCGCCGCCAGTCTTCCGGCGGCAATCCCCATTCGGTAAGGTTGGAGAAATAGTTTGTTCCGGATAAATTGGATGTGTAGGGGATATAGGTGTATTTAAAAAACAGCGGATCGCAGCCGACGATGTCGAAGTCGGCGATCCGGGTGTACATTTCCCCCGCGTCGTTCATCACAAACATGGTGGAGGCGCTGGCCGAAAGGGCTATGGACTTAAAGGCGCCCCGCTCAGGTCCCAGGTAATTCCGGCTGAAATCGCTGGGCAGCCCCGAGTCCGCGTAACAGATTTCCTGTCCGTCCTCAAGCAGCATGTAGGTGGTGGCAATTTCCAGGGTTCCGTTGTGATGCTGGTTGCCGAAGGGATCTTCATAATACATAACATGGGCGTTTCGTTTTCCCAGGGCCCAGGCGGTATTGTTCACGGTGCGCCGGTCAAGAAAGAGCGGCTCCTCCACGGGCCAGCCCTGCCGGTCAAGCCATACGTCGTATTGGCGGCTGACGATGCTGTCAAAGCAAAACCGGTAAAACCTGCCGTCTTCGGACAGGGCGATTAGTTCATCCGCATCGGCGGATATATTCACAATTTTCTTTGGATTTGAAAACCCAAGCCGCCAAAAATTATGCGGAAGGCCGGTCCGCTCAAACAGCGTCCATTCCGCGGGTCCTTTTTTCCCGTCGATGCTTTTGTGCCAAATCCGCCCTTCCCTTAGGATGTAGTAATGGTAGGTATTAAAGGTCTGGGTCCGGGTTTTTATGTATACCGCGTCGGGGAAAACGCCGTTTATGTCTTCCTCCGGCAGTTCCCGCAGATAATCGCCGCTTTCGAGCGGTGTTTCCAGGGTGCGGCAGTTTATCAGTAATACTAATACAGAAAAGAATAAAAATTGTAGTTTTCTAAAGCGCATCCCCATAGCAGCCCTTACCTAGTTTCCTTCCACCGCCCGGTTCAGGGTATTTCGGTCGTTCCGCAGTTGCGGGTTTTCGGGAAATTCCCCCAGGGCTTCTTCCAAAATTTGCCGGGCCGAAGGGTAGTCCCGCTTATTAAAGGCCGCGGCGAAACGGTTGTGGAAATTCGCAAGCCGCCAGCGGTCCACCTGGACCCGCATCTCCCGGACTCTGGCGGGGGGCAATATATCCGCGGCCTCCGCCTCGCCGATCCGCTGTAAAACGGCGGCGGTGTCGTCATCCCGCCGGATGCCGTTTACCTGGACCGTAAGTTCCGTATCGATAATAAGAACCTCCAGACGGCGGCGCTCCGCGGCGCTGTGCAGAGATTCCGCGTCCGCAAGAAAACGGCGGGCCTGGTCAAACTGCCTTGCCCGGCATAATTTGGCGATCCGGTTGGAGATAAGGATGTCGATGTACTCCTGCCAGCGGGTATCGGTTTCGGCGCCGGTATAGAGGGGCTCCGCGTAAACGGCCCAGGCCAGGCCCTCCTCCTCCTTCCCGCCGTTGAGGAGGAAAGCGCCGTAGTTAAGGATCCGCTCGTTAAGGTCCTGCCGGGGGTCCGTAAAAAAGCGGGAAACCGCGGGGTCCTTCCGTTCCGCCAGCAGAACCGCCCGGTTCAGGGCCAGGGGTACGGCCTCGGCATAGCGGTTCCGGCTTTCCGCTTCCGCCACGCGGTTGTGGAGAATCAGGGAAACCAGTTCCAGGGGGCTGATATCGGTGCGATCCCGGTAATTCCGGGCCGGTACATAGGCGAAGCCGGTAAGTTTTCCGAACTGGTCGTGAAATTCCCGGCGGTTGCCGGGATCAAAGCCGTAGGGGTTGGTGGTCTCCACATCCCAGGATTCGCCGTCCCCCAGGACGGCGGCAAAGGCGTGATCCCTGGCGGCCACCCCCTTCACCGTAAGGCCCTGGGATTGGGCCAGGATAAGGTAGAGGACCGCGGAGGACACGCAGTTGTACCGGCCGTTGGCCAGGAGGGTGTCCAGCCGGGTCTGTAAGGCCGAATAGGATCGGAGGAATTTACGGTGCATATACGAAAGGATATAATCGCCCCGGACCTTAAGATCCGGTTCCTCCCGGATCTCGGCGTCCAGTTCCTCCACCGCCCGGCGGAGGGTATCCCGGTAATCCGGGGAATTCCGGGCCGCCGTTCCTACGGCCGCCGCCCCTACGGCAGAGGCCCACAGGGCCGTCTCCGCCAGGTCCTCCCAGGAACCCGCCCCCCGCCGGGCGTATTCGGCCGCCGAAGGATCGGGCCGCAGGGAGGGAAAATTCCCCGGAACGCTTTGGGCCCCCAGGACCCAGGAAAAGAGCACCAGTTCAAGGACCATCCCGCCGGTCTTTACGCGGTTCATAGTTCCAGCATAACCGCGGATCAACGGAGGAATCAATTATAGCGCCGGAATTTCCCGGGGCGAACCGTTCCAGGCGGAGCCGGACCGAAACCAGACCGGCGGGGACCAGGCTTTTCCCAGGGTTCCTGCATTTACTTTCGTTGAGCGGACCTAAGCCGCCCGAAGGGCGGAAAAGTCCGTGGGGCGCAAGGGATAGGAGGGGCGCGGAGCGTTCCCGAAGCGTAAGCTGAGGGAATGGAGCGAAGCGGAACCCCGGATAGCCCGGTTTTTTGCGGCGCAGCCGCAAAAAATGCGCA
>JAISBN010000125.1 GCA_031266175.1 Treponema sp.
TATCTTGAAGCATATTATAACCGGATTCGTATACATTCGGCACTTGACTATGCGGCGTCTAATGTGTTTAACTCAGGACAAGTCGCTTAACGGTGTCTACCAAACGGGGTAAAGTCCACGTCGCTGTTTTCTTCCGTCCTGGGGGGCCGGTGTTTTTCGGTATACAGGGTCCCGGACGCTATCATGGTGGTCCGGTGTTTGTCCAGGGTGTTGACAAAAACGATGCTTCCCACTTCGGGCAGGGCAACCGTCCCGGTTTCTTCCCCCGCCATGAATGTCTGGTAGGGTATCCAGCCGCATACCCGGGCTCCTTCCAGATAGGGAAAATAGACCCGTATCCGGTTTAACCCGTCCGGATCGTTGTTGTCGGAAACAATGCCAAGAATCGGCTGGAATTCAGCCATACGGAGCCTCCTGGGTTTTACTTGTCCACCATACCATGGCCGGGATATGGTGGGCAAGTGGTGGCGGTTACCGGCAGCGGCAGGCAAAAGCTCCGCCGGACAGGACTTCGTTCCAAATATCGCGGGTCAAGACCAACTGCGAAACATCCTTAAAAGCTGCGTTGAATATTATAACAACTACCGTCCACATCAAGCAAAACGGTACGCTCAAAACGCCTGTTTCCCGGCTGATTTTGAATTAGTTGACACTTCGGGTAAAAACGGCCCAGGTGTGGGTCCAAACTTACTCGACGGCGGCCTCATTGGCGGCCTTGCCTTCCCGGGTATAGACCCGGCGGGGGTTATTCGGGTCCAGGTGCCGTTCGCCCCGGTAGAAAAAAGCATACTGGTAGACGCCCGGGGGCAGGGGCAGCGACAGGGTATACCGGCCGGGGCTGACTTCCCGCAGTTCATACATAAAGGGATCCCAGCGGTTAAAGGATCCCGCCACGGTCACCGTTCCGCCGCTTTCGGCATAGTAGGTAAAGGTCAGGGTTCCTGCGGGCCCCCGGTTCGGGGTATCGGGCCGCCGGATAGGGGGAATAGAAACCACCGACCGGATAATGCCCGAAGACGGATCGGACCGGTAATCGGGATTCAGCGGATCCCGGACCCAGAGGCCGTCAATAATAAGCCGGTATTCCAGGTCTCCCGCAAGGTTTTCGGGAATGGAAAAGATATAAAAAAAGACCCCCGAATCACGGTACAGATCCGCCGGGGACTTTCCCTTAACCCAGGGGCCGGCCTTTTCATTGGGCACCATAAGCCTGCGGAACCAGTACACTGTGCCGAACCCTTCATGGCCAAAGGCTATGCCCACCCGGCGGTACGAAGACGAAGCGGTAAAGACTACCGTATCCTCCAGAATCCGGGGGCTTTCCGGTTTCTGCAGGCTCAGCAAATGATCGGTAATAAATTGGGAAGAATCTGTATCAGCCGCCCATATACTGCCGATAATAGCCGTAAGGAGCGCCGCCATAAAGAACGTTTTCATTGTTCTTTACTAATATCGGCTAATGCTCCAATATCTTAATTATGCCGTCACTTGAACAGCTGGGTGAATTCAAATCCTCGTTTAAAGAGCTGGGTAATGAAGCTCTGCTTATGGCCAACAACCAGCTTCCCCTGGAGGACCTTGAACTCCCCAACGGCGAAGCTCCCGTTCCTTTTCCCGAAGGCCTTGAAGGCATGCCGGATTCGGATTCGGGCATACCGGACCTTGCCAGCCTGAATCT
The DNA here is from genome assembly GCA_031266175.1 of Treponema sp. GTDB lineage: Bacteria > Spirochaetota > Spirochaetia > Treponematales > Breznakiellaceae > JAISBN01. The sequence continues at coordinate 1,679 of JAISBN010000125.1, forward strand.
GGACGCGCCCCCCGAAAGTTTTTCCGGCCCTGAAGTTCCCGCCGGTTCCGCCGATTTTGACGCCGGCAATTTTGACGCCGAACCTGATTTTTCCGCCGGCGGGGATTTTGATTTTGGCGATCTCCTGGGCGGCGATTCGGTGGAACCCGTTCTTTCCCGGGATTTGCCGGACATTCCCGATGTTCCCGGTGTTTCCGAAAGCGGCGAAACTTTTCCCCCGGAGGAATCCGAAGACCTGCCGGAGGATCTCTTAAGCGGTTTTGCGGAAGACCTGGAAGACAGTTTTTTGGCGGACATCGAAACGCCCGGGTCCGCCGGGGAGACGGCCGCCGGGAAGGCGGAACCCTCCGGAACGGAAAGCGTCCCTGCCGCGGATGCGGATTTTTCCGGCATTGAATTTCCCGACATCGATCTGTCCCAGGCCGTGGATATGGGCGGCGAATTCAGGGGATCTAAGGCGGCGCCGGATACCGCGGACAGAGCGGAACCGGATGCCGCGGAACCGGAAGACTTAACGGAAACGGACCGGCCGGAGGCTGAATTTTCCGGGGCCGCGGATTTTGACCTGGGCGACATAGGGGATTTTGGCACGCCGGAACCCGCCGCGGATCAAGCGGCCGAACCGGATGACGCCGGTATGGAAGGGACCGGTTTTGACATGGCGGATTTCGGCGCCGATCCGGACGCCGGTTTTGGCGATACCGGCGGCTTCCCCGAATCCCTGGATTTGGGCGGCGAAACCATAGAGGGAGTTCCGGAACCGGGCGAACCGGAAGCCCCGCCGGAAGAATTGAGCGCGGACGGTTCTTTTCCCGATCTGAACATCCCCGATTTTGAGGAAAGCGGGGAAACCGCGGATGAGGGCGGTTTTCCCGGTACCGGACCTGACGCTCCGGTGTCTGCCGATACCGGGTCCTCCGGGGCGGATCCCTTCGACACCTTTAATCTGGGGGACGAAGCATGGACGCCTCCTGTCGAAACCCTGGATTCCCCGGATTTTTCGGCTCCCCCGGACGACTTTGGGGATTTTTCCCTTGACGGAATAGATACTGCCGGAACTCCCGGAACCGGGCCATCCCGGGCAGCTCCCGGCAGAACGGCTCCGGCGGCCTCGGAAAACATTGAAGAAATCCGCCTGAGCGAAGAGGAATACAAGCGGCTCCAGGATACCCTTTCATCCTATCCTTTAAATCTTCGCATTGCCTGTGAAGAACTTATCGCCGAACAGGCAGTTGCCCCGGATCTGATGTCGGCGCTGGTTAAACTGCTTACCAGGGGCGCTCCGGCAAAAGAAACGGCGGCCCTGGCAGGCAGGATCCTGGGCCGCGCCATCCCCGTACCCAAAGGTTATGCAAAACAAACCGGCGCGGAGCTGGAGGCGGAACAGGCCAGCATCGGCTATATTTTTGTCCATAGTTTTCTTCCGGTGCTGCGGCTTTTCGGGGCCATTGCCCTGGTTGTCCTTTGTCTTGGGTATCTGGCCTGGCGTTTTGTTGTCACCCCCCTGCAGGCGGAAGATCTCTACAAGAAAGGCTATACTGCCCTGCAGTCGGGAGAATACGCCAGGGCAAATGAGCTGTTCCTGCAGGGCTTTGAAAAGCGCCGGGTCAAGAACTGGTTCTACCGTTATGCCGAAGGATTCCGGGATGAACGGCAGTACATCTACGCGGAGCGGAAGTACGATGAACTGCTGCGGGTTTATCCCCGGGATAAAAAGGGCGCGCTGGATTATGCCGCCATGGAAACGTATTACCAGTACAATTATGAAAAAGCGGACATGATCCTTCGCACGAATATCCTGGACTATGCGGTCAATGACCGGGAAGGACTTACCGCCCTGGCGGAAAACAATCTTGCCTGGGGTGAAATCGATCCTTCCCGTTACGAAGAAGCCCGGGCCGCCTATGCCCGGCTTCTGGAAAAATACGGACGAACGGATTCCGTCCTGGAAGGGATGCTTAAGTATTTTATCAGAACCGATCAACTGGACGAAGTTCTGCCCCTGCAGGCTTATTTTATGGAGAAGCCCAAAAAGCGGAAAATTTCCGTTCCCGCTTTGGCCGAACTTGGCGGGTACCTTCTGGACAAAAAATTTACCGAGGTGGAAGGCGTTCCCGATGAATATGTTGACAGAATAGAAGGCATCAGGGATGTACTGCTCCGTGCCGTCAAGGCGGACGAAAACTATCCTGAATCCTACTACCATTTGGCCCGGTACTATAACCGCTACGGTTCTACGGCGGAAGAACGTCAGACCCTGGAAAAGGCGGTACGGATCTTTGACAGCGCCAGGGAAGAAACACCCAAACGGGCCGCCTGCCGCGTAGACGCCCACCGCCGTTACGCGGAAGTATTGATCAACGCGAAAGAATTCTTTTCCGCCGAAGAAGAGCTTATCCGGGGGGTCCGCATTTACGAGGATGCCCGGGCGAGGACGGTTCTTAAAACCCAGAGTGAATTTGGCAGGCTCTACGCAGACCTGGGGGATTTGGAATTTTTTGTCAAAGAGGGGGATATGGCGGCGGCCCTGCGTTTTTATCAGGAAGCGGAACGAAACGGCTGGTCGCCGCCGGAGATACAGTACCGCATGGGCGCTGCCCATTACCAGAATGAGGAATGGGAAGAAGCCCTCCGGTATTTCTTTGCCCTTACCTCCTCCATGTCCAATAACAAGCGGCTGCTCTATGCCCTGGGAAACACCGCGTATATGCGGGGTGATTACTTTGCCGCCCAGGGTTACTATAACCGGCTTATGGATATGCTGACCGCCGAACGGGTCCGTTTTCCCAATCTGGCCCCCGGGAGCCGGCCGGAAGAACAGGATCTGGCGGAACGGATCATGGTGGCGGACAACAACCTGGGGGTTACCCTGGAAACCCTTACCCGGATTAGCGGTGATACCGGTTACCGGACCCGGGCCCTGGGCCTTTTCTCGGAATCAATCCGGGCATGGGATGTGCTGACCCGCAACCCGGAAAGCATGTCCCGGATGAGGCCCATTAAGGACCTCTATGGCCCCGGCATCAATCTGGGGTACCTTAACGCCCAGAATATACTCCATCCCGAACCGGACTATGAACTCCAGCTTTTTATGCGCATAGACAGGGATGCCCTGGAGCCCTCTCCCTGGGAAAACCTGGTCCCCAGGGATTATCAGCTTTCGGATCAACTTTTGCCTATGCGGCCTATGCGGGTAGAATAAAATTCTTTATCTTATAACCATGGAGTTACTAATGCCGTCCAGGGGTAAAAATTTTTTCCCGTATTATACGATTATAGCCTGTGCGGCGCTGATATGCGCTGCCTTTTTTTCCGCCTGCCGGCCCGCGGGAAACGATGCCCCGGAAACGGCTGTTTCCCGGGATGCTTCCGATTCAGCCGGAACCGGCGGCCCGGGCGCGGCGGTACAGCAAAGCGGCGAAGCCGCCCTTTCCCCGGTTCCGGAAACAGCCGCCGCGCGGAACGGCGGAACATCCGCCGTTCAAACCGCCCGCAGCGGTTCGTCCGCGGCAGGATCCGCCGCCGTTGCTTCCGCCGGTACGGGCGGAACCGCGCAAACCGGCAGCGCCCAATCCCGGCCTTCTGGCGGCAGAAATGAATCCCTCGCATCGCTGGGCGGCGTCAGGTCCGGATCGGGCCGGGGTGTTTTTATCGGGGAACTGAACCCGGTTAACTATCAGACTGTCGACCCGGCGATCCTTCTTCAGATGGGCATGGAACAGTATCAGGTTTCGTTTATTCTGGGCGAACGGTATCTGAACGAAAAAAAATACGACAGCGCCCTGACGGAGTACAACAAAGCCCTTAACCTGAAGCCCGATTACCCGGAGGCCCTTTTTTCCCGGGGCAGAACCTACCAGATCAGGGGCAATTTTAATCATGCCCTGGAAGACTATACCAAAACCATCGCCCTGAAAAAGGACAGTGCCGCCGCCTACAACCACCGGGGGTACATCTTTGCCCAGCGGGGGGATCACGCAAAAGCCCTGAACGATTATACCCAGGCTATCGCCCTTAAAAAGGATTACGGGGACGCCCTCTATAACCGGGGTTATTCCTACCGCGTCCAGGGACAATACGACAAAGCCATAGATGATTTTACCCGGCTTCTGCAGCTGGAACCAAACAACGCCGCCGCCTATAACCAGCGGGGAACCGCCTGGTATTACAGGGAAAATGACGAACAGGCAATCCGTGATTTTTCTGAAGCCATCAGGATTAAGCCCGGCTATGCCCTGGCCTGGCATAACCGGGGCACAGCCTACCGGATGAGCGGAGATAAAAGCAAGGCGGATGCGGATTTTGCCGAAGCGGTCAGGCTGGGGTACCGGAAGTAGATCATGCCGACAAAAAAGAGGAGTTATTATGGCCATGACAGCGGTAACCGTAAAGGCTGGACAAAAGCCGACTAAGGAGCAGATCAAAAGGATTCGGGCTGCGGCAAAAGCGCCTATAACGTACACCTCGGACTGCCCGGAGACAACACCAGCAGGGCTTGCCGAATTCGCGGCGAAGGCGCGGGAACTCCGGCAGTGTATGAAGCGCACAAAACCTGCCGTTACTATCCGGGTAACGCCTGATTGCCTGGAAAAATACCAGTCTTTAGGGAAGGGCTATACCGGCATCATGGCGGATGTACTGAACTACGTGGCTGATAACCCGGAGATCTTCTCAAAGGCTCGTAGATGACAGCTATACCTATAGCCTGCATGACGTTAATCCGACCGCCCTTGATGTCCCGTTCAGCCACCTTTTTGTGTGATATGCCTCCCGTTTTCGGGTCAGCTTATAACCGCTAATTCCTTGCTATACAAGCAATTAGAAAAAGGCCGATTAGTGGGCGATACTGGATTCGAACCAGTGACTTCTACCGTGTGAAGGTAGCACTCTCGCCACTGAGTTAATCGCCCACTAATCGGTCATGGTCAAAGAACGCGGATACGCGCACTCTCGCCACTGAGTTAATCGCCCGCTAATCGGTCATGGTCAAAGAACGCGGATGCGCGCATTCCCGTCCGCAACTTTCACTTATTTTAACAGCGGCATGGCACTATGTCAACGCTCCGGGAGCGCCGTGCCGGATTCCAGCTTTTCCCGGATGGCGTCATATTCCAGATTGTCAAGCTGTTCGCGAAGCCAGGGGATAAGTTCGCCGCCCGATTCATATTCGCAGCCTTCGAGCTCTGTCATGACCTCTTCCATGATCGCGGGCTTAAAACGCCGGGAGGCGTCAAGCAGCTTTTCGAGCAGCGCCTTTTCGGGGGCGGCGGCCTTTCGTTTTTTCTCTCCCCTTTCCGCCGTGCTTTCCAGCAGCTTCCGCAGGTCCTCAAGGAACGTTTCGGTTTTTTCTATAAAGGCGGCGTTCTTCGAACTGACCTTTTCATAGTCCGCGGCTTTTGCCGCGTGTTCCAGTTCTTCGGCGCCCTTGCCGGTTTCGTCGGCGCAGACGCCGTAGCTTGCCCCTTTGAGGCCGTGGACGGTAACCGTGTACTCCGGCAGGGTTTCCCGCGTCAGGGAACGGAGCTTGTCCAGCAGCTCCGGGGAATGGGTCACATAGGATTGGAGAACCTTTATATAGATCTCTTCAGTTCCGTAGCGTTTCAATCCCGCCTTAAAATCCATGCCTTCCAGCCTGGCCGTGTCCAGAAAGCCGCCGGAAGGGACGACGGCAGCTTCGAAGGAGTTTTCATGCTCCGCCTTCCACAGCGTTTCCTCGGTCTGCTTGTCCCGCACCCATTGGTTCAATACCGCGTCCAGCTTGAAAATATCAATTGGTTTGGCGAGAAACCCGTTGAAGCCCGATGTGAGGAACAGCTCCTCATTGCCTGCCAGCGCGTTGGCCGTGAGGGCGATTATGGGGACAGTCTTCGCGTACTCCGTACCGATTTCGCCGCGGATGATCTTTGTTGCTTCGATGCCGTCCATGCCGGGCATCATGTGATCCATGAAGATCGTGTCGTACTTTACGCCTTCCTTGCGTATCCTGTCTATCGCTTCCTGTCCGCTCAGGACACAGTCAATGGTAAGGTCGTAGGGAAGCATAAGACCCTTGGCGACATCCAGGTTCGTGGGCACGTCGTCCACGACCAGCACTTTTCCGTAGGACATGCGGGCACGGACCAGATTCTTGCCCCGGCTGCGTTTGGTTTCGATCAGCCGGAAGGATCTGAGGTTCTCCGATACTTCCTGCCCTATGGGCCGTATATCGACGATTCCCTGCCGGAGCCGCACGGTAAAGGTACTGCCCAGGCCGTACTCGCTTTCCACGTTTATGGTCCCGTCCATCATCTCCACAAGCTGTTTGGTGATGGAAAGCCCCAGGCCGGTTCCCTCAATTTTGCGGTTGGCCCTGGTGTTAAGCTGGCTGTACTCGGAAAAGAGCCTGTCTATGTCCTCCGTCCGGATGCCCTGGCCGGTATCGTTTACGGCGAAGATCATACACGCGTCGTCCCCCTGTTTTTCCCAGCGGATCTGCAGGGTAACCGTCCCCTCTTTGGTATACTTGAAGGCGTTGGAAAGGATGTTGTTTAGCACCTGCTTTACCCGCAGTTCGTCGCCGAAAAGTTTTGCCGGTATGGTGTCGTCAATATTCAGCTTAAAGGTGATAGGCTTGGAACCGATCCGTACGATATTGAGCTGTACCGTGTCGTTGATCAGGCTTGGGGTATCGTATTCCACCGGAATAAGTTCCAGGTTGCCCGCCTCGATCTTGGAGATGTCGAGGATGTCGTTGATGATCCCCAGGAGGATGGAACCTGAGCTGTATATCTTTTCCAGATCCCCAAGAACCGCCTCCGGCAGCTCCTGCTGCAGTTGTATCTCCGAAAGGCCGATGATCGCGTTGAGGGGGGTGCGGATCTCGTGGCTCATGGTGGCAAGGAACGCGCTTTTCGCCCTGGATGCGGCCTCCGCCGTTTCCTTTGCCAGGAGGGTTTCGGTAACATCGTGGAAGAGGATCATGATCCCCTCTACCCTGCCGGACTTGTCCCGCATGGCGGTGGTATTGGTCGTATAGATCCGGTGATCCCCGCTGCCCGTAAGGTCAAGGACCTCCTCGGATCGCACGGTTCCTTCTTCGGTCATGGCCCGCTCGATGCAGGCCGCGGCATGTTCTGAAAAAGTCTTGTTGTGAAAGCGTTCAAAGACCTCGAAAAAGCGCAGCCCGTTGACAAGGCCGAAGTTCTGAATCCCCGCTGTTTTAAGAAAGGTGTCCGTACAGTAGGCAAAACGCTGCTCCCCGTCCAGCAGGATGATAATGTTGGAACTGTTTTCCAGCATCATGTTCATGAACTTTTCCTGCTTGGTTTGCTCCTCTTTCAGCTTTGCGGCCAGCCCGTCCCGGATGGCGGATACTCTTTCGAACCGCGTCATGGTATTTTGTTGAACGCCAAGCTGCCGGGTAAGTTTTTTTACCTGAAGCCGCAAAGCGGCGTTTTCTTCTTTTAGCGTCCGCGGGTCCGAAGTCTGCACATCCGGAGCTTGTATATCCAGAGCCATTGCCTCCCCTTTACAGAATGCAGATGATCAGCGAATCGTTTTGCAGATGGTTTACCACCCTGCCGTCACCGAGCCGGGAAGGGAATATCTCGCCCCCGGAATACACAAAATGATACGGACTGTTCCCCAGGCATTCCTTTACTTTTTCGTGCTCCGCCATGGGCTGCATACCCAGGCACCAGTTACGGCCCGCGCAGGAGTACATCAGGATCCCCCGGCCTTTGGCCGCCGTCCGCGCTTCCGTTACTTTGGACTCGCTGGAGCTTACTACATCCTCGAAGCCCATCGTAGCCAGGGCGATGGCGGAATTAAGCGGGACGGCCCCGCAGAGGATCAAAGACCCGTCTCCCGTACCGCCGATGCAGGCCCGGATCAGCAGGGAACCGTCTTCCAGATAAATGATAAAAGGCATGGACTGCAGGCCCGCCACATCGCCGCCTTTGACAATGCCGATGGACTCAAGGTAGTTTACGGCGGGGATGTTGTTTATCGTTTGCAGAATATTGCGGTTAACCCCCGTTATTACCGCCTTTTGCTTGAGGATATTTTCTTCATTGACGGAAACGCTTAAAAATTCAGGAACCTCCTCCCCCACAACGGCTGTCAGCGCCATGGAAGCCAGGTAGGATTCGCCGTTGTAGAGCGTATAGCTCCTGCTGTAATCCGGTTCGTTGGAAATAGCCAGGGTGCCGAAGGCGGGGATACCCCCGGAAAGGGCGTCAAGTTTTTCGATAAACTCATCTCCCCCCACGGTGAGCAAAAAAGGAATAAAGGGCATCAGCATGGCGGGTTTCCCGTCCAGGCCCGCCGTGATCCTGTGGTAGAATTCCGAGAGGGGGACGTCAACCGAATCGGTAACCGGCGCGGAAACGCCGCTTACAAATTGTATGTCGTCGCTGGTCAGCACCGTTACCGAAAGCCCCGTCTCGCTCAGCATTGAAGACGCCGAGGCGCTTATGGTGGTAGAACCCACAGTATCAAAGGGCAGTTTTTCTGAAAGGGCCTTGACGACCCCGCTGTCCACAAAATCGCTGTAGCAGTGGATGATCCCAAGAGAATTGGCCAGACGCTTATGGTCCAAATCCAACTGTCCCAGCAGCTCCGATACCGCCGCTTCCACATCGTCGATCTCTTCGGTAAAGGCAGTAAGCATTTTAATCATTTCCCGTTCCTCCTGAATTTTGCCGCGCCTGGCCGGCGCTTTTTTTTGCCTCCGCGGCCAGTTCCCCATGGATGGACTCAAAGGCATCAACCACCCGCTCGTCAAAGCTTGTATTTTTTCCGTCCAGTATGATACGGCAGGCTTCGGCATGGTTCATTCCCTTGCGATACACCCTGTTGTCCACCAGGGCATCGTACACATCCGCCACCGCCATGATCCGGCCGCAGAGGGGGATTTGGTTTCCCGCAAGGCCCTGGGGATAGCCTTTCCCGTCAAAGCGTTCGTGGTGGGAGGCGGCGATCATCCTGGCGTAGTGCAGGTACTGCTGGGTGGGAGTGCGGACCAGCATATTTTCCAGTATTTCTTCGCCGATGACCGTATGCTGTTTCATGAGGTTAAATTCCTCGTCATCAAGCCGGTCCGGCTTAAGGAGGATGCGGTCGCTGATGGCGATCTTCCCGATGTCGTGGAAGGGCGCCGCCCGGACCATCATCCGAAGGTCCGTGAGGGTAAGCTCTTCGGCAAAAAGCCCCGTTTCGATCAGCTTTTGCCCCAGCATACCCACGTATTTGCTGGTCCGCGCCACGTGCTCGCCGGTGTTTTCGTCCCGGCACTCGATAAGCTCGGCAAAGGCAAGGGCAACGCTGTCCGACATTTTTGCCACGGTATTTTCAAGCTGGGTCTGGTAGGATGAAAACCGGAGATGCAGTTCTATGCGGTGCAGGAGGATGCTCTTTTCCACCGGCTTGGTGATAAAGTCCCTGGCCCCCGACTGGAGTCCCCGGACCTGGGTTTCCGTATCGTGGTTGCCGGTAAGGAAAATCACCGGGATGCTTCCCAGATAGTGGTTCAGCCTGAGCCGCTTCAATGTCTCAAAACCGTCCATTCCGGGCATCTCGATGTCCAGCAGGATAAGATCGGGTTTTTCCCGCATGCAGATCTGCAGGGCCAGGGCCCCTGATTTGGCAAGGGAGACATCGTACCGTTCCCCAAGCTGGGCGCCTATCTGTTTAAGGCTTGACAGGTTATCGTCTACCACAAGGATCTTGTTTTTGGGAGCTTTATCCATGGTACAGATCCTTTCCCTGGATTTTCACCAGCGGTTTCACGGAGACCTTGAGACGGGCAAATTCATTTTTCATTCCTTCAAATACCTCCACTATCCGGGGATCAAACCAGGAACCCCTGCCGTCGATAATAACCCGGCAGGCTTCCTCGTGGCTGAGGGCCCCGCGGTAGACCCGCTCGGTGACGCAGCCGTCGTATACGTTTGCCACCGCCATGATCCGGCCGCAGAGGGGGATAGCGTTCCCGGCGAGACCGTGGGGATACCCTTTGCCGTCGTAGCGTTCATGATGGCTTTCGGCGATCAGCCTGGCGAATTTAAGGTAGTGCTGTTCGGGGGTACGCGCGTAAACGGCGGCAAGAAAGTGGGCGCCGATCAGGGTATGCCGCTTGACTTCCTCATATTCGTCTTTCGTAAGGGCATCTTCCTTGAGAAGCAGTATATCGCTGACGCCAATCTTGCCGATGTCATGAAAAGGCGCCGCCCGGACTATCATGTCCAGTTCCGCCCGGCTCAGTTCATCCCCGAAGGTTCCGGCATCAAGCAGCTTCCGGCCAAGAATTTCCACATACTTGCCTGTTCTGAGTACATGGGTCCCCGCGTTGTCGTCCTTGCATTCTATGAGTTCCGCGAAGGAAGTAACAATGCTTTCTTCCAGTTCCTTTACGGTCTGCTCCAGGGAATTCTGATACGCCGCGAATTGAAGATGGAGTTCCAGCCGGTGAAAGAGGATGTCCTTATTCGCCGGCTTTGTAATAAAATCCATGGCATCCGACTCAAGGGCCCTGATTTCGGTAGGCGCGTCGTGGTTGCCGGTAAGGAAGATAACCGGTATGGGGCTGAGGTCCGGGTCTTCCTTAAGCCTGGCGATAGTCTCGAAGCCGTCCATTTCCGGCATCTCCACGTCCAGGAGGATAAGATCGGGCTTTTCCTGTTTGCATATCTTAAGGGCCAGGGCCCCCGATTTTGCCAGGGAAACCTCATAGTGCGGCTCAAGCTGGGCGCCTATCTGTTTGAGGGTTGCAAGATTGTCGTCTACCACCAGTATTTGCTTTGCCATGGTACAGCCCGAAGAGGGATCCCCGGATAGCCGTAGTATATCCCCTCCGGGGCAGGATAGCAAGCAAAAGCGTTCCGGGGCCGTATGCCGCCGGCGGGACCATTTACGGCAATGTTGACGCTCCCGGCGGGAACCGTGCGGACGGGGAAGCCGGGGCACAGCTTGACAGCGGGTCCCGCCTGCGATACCGTATTATACCAATAGTTTCTTTGATTGCCCTTACTTCCTGTAGTGGTGCTGTCCTCGTGGCGTCCGGGACCGTGGATGTCTTTTGCCCGGCGGCAATCTTGATCAAACACACGGAGGGCGGCGACGCGGTTGCGCGATGGGCCAATTATCCAACAGACTTAAATTCTTTCCGCTGGCTCTCTGCGCCCTTGTTTTTGTCCTGCTGGTGGGGTGGACCCTGGGGGAACTGCGGACCATAGGGACAACCATCAATATTCCCCGGAATACGACGCCCATTGAATACCAGTTTGCCCTGCTTATTCCCGCCATGGATTACGATCTGTTCTATACCCGTTTTTGCGGCGGGATGAAGGAAATTGCGGAGCGGGAACACGCGGTGCTGGAAGTTTATGAATATCCCGAAGGAGAGCGGGACGAAATACGCCGCCTTCTGCGGCTTATCCTGAATACCAATCCGGACGGGGTGGTGTTTTCTATTCCCTATGATCCGGCCTATGAAGAATACTTTAAGGCCTTTGCGGACCATAACATCCCCCTGGTTACCCTTGAATACGATGCCGTTTGCCGGGACGCCCATGTGGGATCCAATCCCTTTGAACTTGGCAGGCTGGCGGGGGAAGCGGTCATAAGCCTTAACTCCGGCGGTTCCGCGGCGGTGCTGCTTTCCGGGGGGGATACAAGTTTTATCCAGGGATTCAGACAGGTGTTGATGGATAACGGAACCATAGGCATAGGCATGATCCGATCCTACGAAGATACCACCGCGTCGGGGGAGGAATTTATCCGGGAAATTCTGGTAAGCCGGGACAATATTACCGTGGCGGTCTTTACCGGTTCCCGGGAGGCCGAAGGCGCCGCCCAGGCGCTGATCGAATATGGCAGGGTTGGAACCCCCCTTATCATTGCTTCCGAGGACAATCCGGAAATACGGCGGCTTATGGAAATGGGGGTTATTTCCGCGACGGTGGTGCGAAATCCGGAAAACGCCGGACGCGCCGCCATTCAGGCCCTCCGCGCCCTTTCCCGGAACGAAAGGACCAACGCCTATGTGGACCCGGGTTCATCCATAGTCTGGGCGGAAACGCTGAAACAGGGAAGGCGTCCGTGAAACCCCATACTTTGCTTCGGGTAAAGCTGCCGGCCACCATACACAGCAAACTCATCTCCATCGCTATTGTTCCGGTACTGCTTCTTGCCCTGGCGGCGGTGCTTACCGCCTATACGGTTTCGGCCTCTATTTCTGGAACGGCGGCGTTATTCGAAAAAAACTACTACCTGGAAGGGCTTTTAACCGAGGCAGCCGCCGCGGAAAATAATCTGTCCAGTTATGTTTCGTCCCGGAATACCGAAAGCCTGCGGCAGTACTATTCCCATTCCCGGCTGCTTGGCGACAAGGGACAGGCTCTTGATTCCCCGGTGTATACCTACGAAGGGGTTGTGATCGAACGGGACATAGCGGAGCTGATTACCGGGTTTCTGGCAGCCGGCGAGGCGGCGGTTCAGGCTAAGCGGGGCTGGAATACTCCCGAATATACCCTGCAGCACCGCCGGGTCCAGGAACTGGGCAATCAAATCCGGGAACGGGCCGCGGCCCTGCGGCTTTTTATGCTGGATAACCAGCTGGTGTCGTTTACCGCTTTCTCCGGCGGCATGCGCAGGGCCCTGCTGCTCAACCTGGCTACCATAGGGGCGGCTTTGATGCTGGCTATTTTTGTTATTCTTTATTTTACCCAGAAAATCTCCGCGCCCATCTCCCTTTTGGGTTCCGAAGCGCAGAAAATTGCCAGAGGGATCTTTGACGAATCGGTACTGGCAGCGGAAGGGGACGACGAAATCAGCGCCACCGCCAAAGCCTTTAACCTGATGAAAAAATCCATTCAGGATTCAATTAACGAGATTCACGCCAGGGCGGAGGTGGAGCGGGCTTTGCTCCAGGAGAAAATGAAGAACCTGGAAGTGACCGGGCTTCTGCGCAAGACGGAACTGGACGCCCTCCAGGCAAAAATCAATCCCCACTTTCTTTTTAATACCCTCAATACGGGACTTCAGCTGGCAGTGGTGGAAGGAGCGGAAAAAACCCGGATCTTTCTGGAACAGCTTGCTTCCCTGATGCGCTATTCCTTCCGGGAATCGGACAATTTTATTACCACCCTCCAGGAAGAGGTGGCGTACCTTAAATCATACCTTTACCTGATGACCACCCGCTTTCCCGATGTCTTTAATATTGATATATCCGTAAGCGGCGACGCCGGAAACGCCATGGTACCTAAGATGATCATTCAGCCCCTGGCGGAAAACGCCATCCGCCACGGCCTGCAGCAGAAAACCGAAAACGCCCGGCTGGTCCTGCTGGGGGAACTTAAAAACGGCAATCTCATTATTATGGTGGAAGACAACGGCATAGGAATCCACCAGGACCGGATACGGGAAATCCTTGCCGCCGCGGAACATAATAAAGATCTTCCGGACAACTCCGCGGGCCACGGATACGGCCTCTCCAATGTTATCCGCAGGCTCAGGCATTTTTCCGGCAGGACCGATGTATTTTCCATAGAACCGGTTGTTCCTTCCGGAACGCGGATAACCATTAATATTCCCTTTAGGGAAGCGTCATGAAGACGGAAAACAGAACTTCGATATACCTGGTGGACGACGAACAGCCGGTGCTGGACGGCCTTTCGGTAACTTTGGGCAAAATATTTCCGGAGATGAGGATCTGCGGTACCGCCCGGTCCGGCATGGACGCGCTAAAGGGCATTGCCAGGGAAAAGCCGGACATTATCATCATGGATGTCCGAATGCCCGGCATGAGCGGCATCGACACCCTGCGGGAGGTGAACAAGATCCTTCCCGGTACTGTTTCCATCCTGCTCACCGCCTATGAACGGTTCGACATAGCCAAGGACGCCTATGCCCTGGGAGTATACCGTTATCTGGTCAAGCCCGTATCCCAGGAAGTTCTTGCCGAAACCCTCACCGGAGTCCTCCGGCGGCTGGAGAACATAAAAAATTCCACCCTGCGGGAAGCTTCCGAACGGGAACGTTTTGAAAGTACCCGGCCCCTGCTGGAAGCGGGCTTTATCTGGCAGGCGGTACTGGGGGATCCCCGGTCTTTGCTGCTCCACTCCTTTGGGGAACTTTTGGGGCTGGTGGAAGACGGAAACATCCGGGGGCATTTTGCAGTTATCTGCCGGGAAAAATACTGGCTTACCCAGGAAGAGATCGCCGCCATACAGCGGGAACTAACCAACCACCTGGACTGTATTCCGGGCCCGCTTTTGGGGGGAATACTGCCGGTTTTTGTTCCCGGTGAAAAGCTTAACCGGACCAGAGATACGCTGCGGAGCGTTCTGGAAGTCCTGGACATGCGGGAACTTCGCTGTTCCCTGGGTTATGTAGCTTCCAACAACGACCTCCGGCTTTCCTGGTCCCAGGCCCTGACCGCCATACAAAGGGAAACGGAAAACGAAGCTGTTCGTCCGGTTCCGGGAATCAATGATACGGGAACGGATAAGGCGAACCTGATGCTGCAGCAGTTCAGGGACGGGGATATGCTTAAACTCCGGACCGCGTTCTTTGAATGGGCCCTGGCCGGAGCGGATAAAACCGAAAGGGCGGTCCTGGCCGGGGTTCTCTGCGCCCTGGCCGGGGCGGATGCGGAAAAAATCCTGGCCGCGGGGAAACTGCAGACGGCGGTAACCGGTACCGGAACCAGGGAAACCGCGGAATATGCCGCGGATCTTTTAATTTCCGCCCTTTCGATCCTGCCGGCATCCGGTGAAGGCGGCGATGGAGCATATCTTGGCAGCGACCGGCGGATCCGCAGGGCTTTGCGGTTTATTGCCGCCCACTACAGCGAGCCCGTATCTCTGGAAGATACCGCCGCTTATGCGGAACTAAGCCCCGCCCACCTTTCCAGGCTTTTTTCGGTGGAAACGGGTAGTACCTTTTCCAGCCAGCTGGCCCGTTACCGTATTACCCGGGCCTGCCAGGAATTAAGTGAAGGAAAACTCAGCATCAAGGAAATTGCCGGCGCCTGCGGCTATTCGGATGCCAATTATTTTAGCCGGGCCTTTAAAAAAATTCTGGGCCTAAGCCCCACCGAATGGATGGAGGGAAAACAATGAAACAGGAGCATATCTCCGCGAAACCGCTGTTTATCCTGCTGGGCCTGCTGCTTGCGGGCGGCTGTTCGGACAAGCGGGAACTTCCTTCTTCGGGCGATAAAATTACCATCGGCTTTGTGATGGATTCCCTGGTGGAGGAACGGTGGGCCCGGGACAGAAATATTTTTATCTCCACCGCCCACCGGCGGAACGCGGAGGTCATTGTCCAGATTGGCGAAGAAAGCGCGGCCAACCAGGAAGCCCAGATAAACTATCTGATGGAGCAGGGTATTGACGTGCTGGTTCTTATCGCCAGTACTCCCCACCATCTTACCAAATCGGTCCTTGATGTCCGGCGGAAGGGGATTCCGGTACTGCTTTACGAACGGATCGTTTATAATGCCGGGGCCAACCTGCTGGTAGCCTTTGACGGGGAAGCGGTAGGAACCCTTCAGGCCCAGGAGATGCTTAAGCGGGTCAAGCGGGGAAAAATCCTTATCTACAACGGCCTGTCCGGGGATTTTTATGCCGAGGAAGTGCACCGGGGTATCATCAATACTTTGGCGGAAGCCATAAACCGGGGAAACATTACCATCGCGGAGGATCACTGGCCTGAAAGTTCCAGGGCGGAAGAGGCGTTCACCTATATCGGCGGCTATCTGGAACAAAGCGGGCCGGTGGACGGCATTATCGCCCTGAACGATCTTCAGGCGGAAGCAGTTATCCGGGCCCTGGCATTAAAGCGGCTGGCGGGAAAAGTCGTTGTCATCGGGGCCGACGCGGATCTTGCCGCCTGCCAGCGCATCGCGGTCGGAACCCAGGCCATGACGGTATATAAACCCATCAACTACATCGCCTCCACCGCGGCGGATTTGGCTGTCTACCTGGCCAGGGATAACCGTTTTACCATCCATAACGGTATCAGCGACGGCGCCTTCCGTATTCCCTATTACCGTCTTGCCCCGGTGGGGGTTACCGCCGACAATCTGGACGAAACGGTTATCAGGGACGGTTTTCACCTGCGGGACGAGGTGTATCGTAATATGCTTTTACCGGAATGATACGGCGGGCTTCACTTTTATGCGCTGTTTTACAAGATTAATGCTGGTAAAAAAACTGCGTATCTATGCCGCCAAAATCTTTCCTGTAAATAAAAAAAATTCCTCAAGGTAAAAATGGTACAACAAAAGTACCGGGGTCTGTTTGCTCCGGAAAAACCATTTTTTCAGGAGGAAAAAGTGAAGAAAACTATTATCGTTCTCCTTATTGCGGCGGTTGTGCTGTCCTTTGCGGCCTGCGGCGGCGGAAGCCGGCAGGGCAGCGGGCTGCCCGCCATCGGTGTAGCTATTTACAAATTTGACGACACCTTTATGTCCTATACCCGCAACGCCATCCAGTCCAACGCGGCCGGCAAGGCCGAGCTGGAAGTGGTAGACTCCCAGAATGCCCAGGCTACCCAGAACGACCAGGTTGATGCGTTCCTTTCCAAAAAGATCAGCGCCATCGCCATTAACCCTGTTGACCGGACCGCGGCGGCCACCATTATTGATAAGGCCCAGGCCAAGAAAGTTCCCGTGGTATTCTTTAACCGGGAACCTCTTCCCGAAGATATGGCCAAGTGGGACCAGGTGTACTATGTGGGGGCCAAAGCCGAACAGTCCGGCTCCATGCAGGGCGAAATCGCCTACGACTATTGGACCGCTAATCCCGATGCGGACAAAAACAAGGACGGCGTTATCCAGTATATCATGCTCAAGGGCGAACCCGGACACCAGGACGCGGAACTGCGGACCCAGTATTCCATCCAGTACCTTAAAGACAAAGGCATCCAGGTTGAACTTCTGGCCGAGGATACCGCGATGTGGGACCGGCCGAAGGCGGTAGAAAAAATGGATGCCTTCCTGGCCGCCTACGGCGACAGGATCGAAATGGTATTCTGTAACAACGACGACATGGCTCTTGGCGTAATTGAATCCCTCAAAAACGCCGGTTATTTCCAGGGTGGAAAATATCTTCCCGTCCTTGGCGTCGATGCTACCGCACCCGCGCTTGAAGCCCTTTCCCAGGGAACCCTGCTGGGTACTGTCCTTAATGACGCCGACAATCAGGGCAAAGCGACTTTCGACATTGCCTACGCCCTTGCCAGCGCTTCCGCTCCCGAGACTGCCGGCTGGACTATCACTGACAGCAAGTATATCTGGGTGCCCTATCAGAAGGTTACCAGGGACAACTATACCCAGTTCCAGAAGTAGTCCTTTTCGGATCTCCAAATTTTTGACCCGGTAAACCCGGGTAAAGGGATGTGCGGAAGTTTTCCGTGCATCCCTCTACTTTATCTATGTGCAGGAGGAACGGCCGATGGCAAACAACGATTCACCTTCAGGTGTGTCCAATTATATCCTCCAGGTAAAAAATCTTTCCAAATCTTTTCCTGGCGTTAGAGCGCTCAATGATGTTTCGCTCAATGTTAAGCCCGGCAGCGTACATGCCCTGATAGGAGAAAACGGCGCCGGTAAATCAACCCTTATGAAGTGTCTCTTTGGCATTTATGAAGCCGATGCCGGGGAAATTATTCTGGACGGGAAAAAGGTACATTTTAATGATTCCAAGCAGGCTCTGGATGCGGGAATCTCCATGATCCACCAGGAATTACTGCCGGTACCGTTCCGGAGCGTCATGGAAAACCTGTGGCTGGGGCGTTTTCCCAAACAGTTCTTTGGTCCCATAAGGCTTATTGATCATAAAAAAATGTACAACGATACGGTGGACCTTTTTAAGGATCTGGATATGGATATTCCCCCAAAAGTCTGGGTTAGGGAACTGTCGGTATCCAAGGTGCAGTCTCTGGAAATCGCCAAGGCCGTATCCCACAATTCCCGGGTGATTATCATGGATGAGCCCACGTCATCCCTTACGGAACACGAGGTATCCCAGCTTTTCACCATTATCAGGCGGCTTCGGGACCAGGGAGTGGCGATTATCTACATATCCCACAAAATTGAAGAGATTCTTACCATTGCCGACGAAGTATCGATAATGCGGGACGGACAACATATCGGTACCTTCGCGTCAAAGGAACTTACTACGGACAGAATCATTAAATACATGGTGGGACGGGATTTAACTAACCGGTTCCCGCCAAAAATCAATGCCCCCGGCGAGGTGATTCTGGAAGTAAAGAACCTTACCTCCGGCATGGAGCACTCTTTTAAGGAGGTAAGTTTTACCGTCCGAAGGGGCGAAATCTTCGGTATCGGGGGACTGGTAGGCGCCCAGCGGACAGAACTGGTGGAATCCCTGTTCGGACTGCGGTCTATTGCCGGAGGTACGATCCTGATCAATGGAAAAGAACAGGAAATCAAGTCTCCCGTTCAGGCAAAACAGAAAAAATTGGCCCTGGTTACCGAAGAAAGACGGGTAACGGGGATTATTCCCATGCGGTCTGTAAAGGATAATATGATCCTGGCCAACCTGAAAAAATATGTCGGCCGCCTGGGCCTGATTAACGAACAAAAAGGCGAACAGGACGCCCGGGAAAGCATCAAGACCCTGAATGTTAAAACCCCTTCAAGCAAAACCCTGATTCGGGATCTTTCCGGAGGTAACCAGCAGAAGGTGCTTTTTGCCCGGTGGTTCCTGACAGAGCCGGACATTCTTATTCTGGATGAACCAACCCGGGGCATTGATGTGGGGGCCAAGTACGAAATTTACAATATCATTATTGAACTGGCAAAGCAGGGCAAGTGCGTAATCATGATTACCTCGGAAATGCCCGAACTGCTGGGAATTTCGGACAGGATTATGGTCATGTGTGAAGGCAGGGTTACCGGTATTCTGGAAGCAAAAGACGCTACCCAGGAAGAAATAATGCGCCTGGCGGCAAAATTCATGTAGGAGGAACCATGGAACAGCCTTTGAAGTTAAGCACTATCAGGATGAATATCAGAATGAAGACCGTTAGGGATTTTGCGGTTCAGCATGCAATTTATTTTGTGTTTATCATTCTGATCATCTTTATCCACTGTTATTCGTATTTCGGCCGGGGTGGCGCAACTTTCCTGTCCGTAGGGAACCTGATCAATATTCTTAATATGTCCGCTACCAGGATTATTATTGCCATGGGCATGGGCGGAATATTGATTACCGCGGGGGTGGATCTTTCCGCGGGGCGGCAGGTAGGGCTTGCGGCGGTGGTTTCCGCGTCCATGCTTCAGGCGTTAACCTATTCCCGGCGTATGTATCCTGATTTGCCGGTACTGCCCCTGGTGGTGCCGATCATCCTTGCCATGCTGGCCTGCGCCCTTTTCGGCTTCCTTAACGGCTGGATCACCGCCAGGTTAAAGATTCCCGCTTTTATCGCCACATTGGGATCCATGGTAGCGGTCTATGGAGCATGCTCGCTGTACTTTGACCGGCCTCCGTATGGGGCGCAGCCCATCGGCGGCCTGGATCCCCGGTTTAGCACTTTGGGTTCCAATTCCTTTCGTATCCTGGAAGGGCGTGGTCTTGTTATCGGCCCGAACCCCGCAGGTTTTGCGGGCGAGGTCCACAAGTTCCCTATTAACTATATCGTTATCATTGCCGTCATAGTAACGATACTGATCTACATCCTTTACAACAAAACCACCTACGGCAAAAACATCTATGCCATTGGGGGCAATCCCGATGCCGCCAGGGTTTCCGGGGTTAATGTAGAACGGACCCTGATCGTCGTATACACCCTGGCGGCGGTACTCTACGGCTTGGGGGGAACCCTGGAAGCGGCCCGCACCGGGGGCGCTACCAACAACTACGGGAACGGCTACGAACTGGACGCCATTGCCGCCTGCGTTGTGGGCGGGGTGTCCAATATGGGTGGTATAGGGACTGTACCGGGTATTGTTATCGGGGTACTTCTGTTTAGTGTTATCAACTACGGTCTTACCTTTATCAATATGTCGCCTTACTGGCAGCAGATTGTTAAGGGAGCGATTATCATCGTGGCGGTAGCGCTGGACATCAGAAAATACCTCAAAAAGCGGTAGCAGGTTGTTGCTTGGCAAAAGGGCTGCGGTAAAACCGGCAGCCCTTTTTTTGTTCAGCCCTGTACCCTTGAATATTTACTCCGTGAAAGTTATACTGGAGAAAATCCACTAATCTTTGAGGAAGGAACCATGTCAGATAAAAAGGTCATGATCGACGGCAATACCGCCGCGGCCTATGTGGCCCACGCGTTAAGCGAAGTAATCGCCATCTATCCGATTACCCCCTCCAGCCCGATGGGGGAAGTTTCCGATGAGTTTTCCGCCCAGGGCAGGAAAAATCTCTGGGGAACCATCCCGGAGGTAGTAGAAATGCAGTCCGAGGCGGGGGCCGCCGGCGCCGTTCACGGGGCGTTGACCACGGGGGCCCTCTCCACGACCTTTACCGCTTCCCAGGGACTTCTTTTAATGATCCCCAATATGTACAAAATCGCCGGGGAGCTTACCCCCACGGTGTTCCATATCGCCGCCCGGGCGCTGGCCGCCAGCTCCCTGTCCATTTTCGGCGACCACCAGGACGTCATGGCCTGCCGTCAGACCGGCTGGGCCATGCTTGCCGGTAACAGCGTCCAGGAAGTGATGGACCTGGCGGTGATTGCCCACGCGTCCACCCTCCGGTCCCGCATCCCCTTCCTCCATTTCTTTGACGGTTTCCGCACCAGCCACGAGCTTCAGAAGATCGAGGAAGTGTCCTACGAAGTGATGAAGCAGATGATCGACGACGGCCTGGTCCGGGAACACCGGGAGCGGGGACTGACCCCGGAAAATCCCCGGATCCGGGGTACCGCCCAGAATCCCGATACCTATTTCCAGGGCCGGGAAGGGGTTAACAAGTACTACGACGCCGTGTCCGGCATCGTTCAGGCGGAGATGGATAAATACGCCGCCCTTACCGGCCGGGCCTACCATCTCTTTGATTACTTTGGCGCTCCGGACGCGGACAAGGTCATCATCATCATGGGGTCGGGTGCGGAAACCTGCGAAGAAACGGTGGAGTATTTAACCGGTAAGGGTGAAAAAGCCGGGGTCCTGAAGGTGCGGCTCTTCCGTCCCTTCGACGCCGCCGCCTTTGTCAAAGCCCTTCCTTCCACGGTCAAGAGCATCGCCGTCCTGGACCGGACCAAGGATCCCGGCGCCCTGGGCGAGCCCCTCTACGAAGACGTCCGTACCGCCATCGGCGAAATTATGGCCGGTGGAGCCGCCCCCTTTAAGGACTACCCCCTGGTACTGGGGGGCCGCTACGGCCTGGGTTCCAAGGAATTCACCCCCGCCATGGTCAAGGCGGTGTTTGACAACCTGGGGGGTAAAAAGATCGCTAACTTTGTGGTGGGCATTAAGGACGATGTGCTGGGCAAAAGCCTCGACTACGATGAACACTTTGTCCTGGCCGAGGAAGGGATCAACGAGGCGATGTTCTACGGCCTCGGCTCCGACGGTACCGTGGGGGCCAACAAAAACTCGATCAAGATCATCGGGGACGCCAAGCCGGAACTGAACGCCCAGGCGTATTTCGCCTACGACTCAAAAAAATCCGGGGGCTTTACCGTGTCCCACCTCCGGTTCGGCAAAGGTGCTATCCGCAGGCCCTACCTTATCACCAAGGCGGACTTCCTGGCCTGCCACAAGTTTTCCTATATGGAAACCTTTGACATGCTGGCAAACATTAAAGAGGGGGGCACCTTCCTTCTGAACAGTCCCTTTAAGGCCGCGGAGGTCTGGAAAGAAATCCCCCTGGAAGCCCAGCAGCGGATCGCCGATAAAAAGGTTAAGTTCTATGTGATCGACGCCGCGGAAATCGCCCGGAGCACCGGTATGGGCAGCCGGATCAATACGGTGATGCAGGCCGCGTATTTCAAGATTTCCGGGGTGCTTCCCCAGGACGAAGCGGTCAAATATATGAAGAAATTTATCGAAAAGTCCTACGGGAAAAAGGGCGCGGACATCGTGGAAAAGAACTATAAAACCGTGGACGCTGCCCTGAGCGCGGTGGAAGAGGTCGCCTATTCCGCTCCCGGGGGCAGCCTCCGCATGAAAAAGCCCTTTGCCACCGCCAAGGACAGCTGGATCCGGGAAGTACTCGGGGCGGTGTCCGTTCAGGAAGGGGACAAGCTTCCGGTGTCGAAGATTCCCGCGGACGGAACCTTCCCCACCGCTACCACCCAGTACGAAAAACGGGCCGTGGCGGAACGGGTTCCCGCCTGGGACCCGGCGGTCTGTATCCAGTGCGGCCGCTGTTCCGCGGTGTGTTCCCATGCCTGCATCAGGATGAAGTACCTTTCAGCCGGCGAGGCCGAAAAAGCTCCCCGGGGATTTAAGACCGCCGAGCTTAAACCAAAGCCGGTGGACAACAAGAAAGTAACCCTTATCATCGCCGCGGAAGACTGCATGGACTGCGGCCTCTGTATCGCCAACTGTCCGGTGTCTAGGGATCCCGCTAAACCCTGCGCCCTTTCCTGGAAATCCTATGCCGACGATCCCGGCTACCATGCCGAGCAGGCGGAAGCCTGGGATTATTTCCAGCAGCTGCCGGAAGTTCCCGCGTCGGAACTTAACCTGGGCACCTTTAAGGGACTGGCCTTTAAGCGGCCCCTCTTTGAATTCTCCGGCGCCTGCGGGGGCTGCGGCGAGACTCCCTATGTAAAACTGCTGTCCCAGCTTTTCGGTGATCGGGCGGTTATCGCTAACGCCACGGGCTGTTCCTCCATTTACGGCGGGAACCTTCCTACCACCCCCTATGCCCGGCGGGCCGACGGCCGGGGGCCGGCCTGGTCCAACTCCCTCTTCGAGGACGCCGCCGAATTCGGCCTGGGCATGAGGCTTACCAGCGACAAGCTTGCCGTTCACGCGAAAGAAGTGGCGGCCCAGGCCAAAGGCGAGGGGATTGCTCCGGCGCTTATTGACAAACTGCTGGCCAATTCCCAGGGGGACGACGCTGCCATCGAGGAACAGCGGAAAACCGTGGACGAACTTAAGGCGGCCCTGAAAAACGACGCCAAGCCCCTGGCCAGGATGCTTCTTTCCCTGGCGGACCATTTTATCAAGCGCTCCGTATGGATCCTGGGGGGCGACGGCTGGGGCTACGATATCGGCTACGGCGGCCTGGACCACGTGATCGCCTCCGGCAGGAACGTCAACATCCTCTGTATGGATACGGAGGTGTACTCCAATACCGGTGGCCAGATGTCCAAGGCCACTCCCGTCGGCGCCATCGCCAAGTTTGCCGCGGCGGGGAAGGAGATCACCAAGAAAGACCTGGGGGCCATGGGGATAAGCTACGGCTATGTTTATGTGGCAAAGATTGCCATGGGCGCGGACATCAACCAGACGATCAAGGCCTTTAGGGAAGCGGAAAGCTATGACGGCCCCTCGCTGATCATCGCCTATTCCCACTGCATCAACCACGGCATTGACATGTCGAAGGGTCTTGATCAGCAAAAGGCGGTGGTTACCTGCGGATTGTGGCCCCTCTTCCGCTACGATCCCCGGCTTAAGGATCAGGAGAAAAATCCCTTCCAGCTGGATTCGAAAGAGCCCACCACGGCCCTGGAAGACTTTATGTACAAGGAAGTCCGGTTCAAGAGCCTGAAGGCCGCCAGTCCCGACCGGGCCGACGCCCTTCTGGCCAAGGCCAAAGCCCAGGCCGGCCGGGTCTACAGGGAATACAAGTACCTGGCCGACAGGCCTTTCTAAAAAACGTGACCATCCCCCGCCGGTACGGCGGGGGAAGCCGGAGGAACACGGACCGCGCGGGACTTGCCCGGCGCGGCCCCTGTTCCCCTCCGGTTAAGGTCCCAAAAGCCCCTGCAAATTTTCAAAATCGATAGTATTTTTTCCGTAAAGGGGGTATATTGTCTCTATGTATCTTACACGATCGCCGGAGATTAGGAGGGTCGGTTTTGTTTCTACCCGTTTTAAGGGAACCGACGGGGTATCCCTGGAAACCGTTAAATGGCGGCAGGTCCTGGAAAAAATGGGGTATGACTGCTATTTTTTTTCCGGCTTTTCGGACTGGGACGCGGAAAAATCCATGGTGGTGGAAGAAGCTTTTTTCAATCACCCCCTTATTCTGGATATTCAGGACCGCTGTTTTGGCTCTACGGTCAGAACCGAAAGCCTTTCCGGGGAAATACAGGCCGTCCGGTTCCGCCTTAAACGGGCGCTCTATGATTTTGTCGAAACCTTTGCCCTGGATCTGATTATTGCGGAAAACGCCCTGACCATCCCCATGAACATTCCCCTGGGACTGGCCATAACGGAATTTATCGCCGAAACAGGCATTCCCGCCATAGCCCACCACCACGACTTTGCCTGGGAACGGCAGCGTTTTTCCGTCAGCTGCATAGAGGATTACCTTTCCATGTCCTTTCCTCCCCGGCTTCATACCATCAACCATGTGGTGATCAATTCCGAGGCCCGGCAGCAGCTTTCCTACCGCTGCGGCCTTTCTTCCACCATTATTCCCAATGTCTTTGACTTTGATTCGGAGCCTCCCGTCATGGACGACTATGCCCGCCGCATGAGGGAAGATATGGAAGTGCGGGACGACGAACTTCTGCTGCTTCAGCCTACCAGGGTGGTTGCCCGTAAAGGCATAGAGCATGCCATAGAACTTGCTTCCCGGCTCAAGAGCAGAAGCGCCCATCTGTTGATCAGCCACCAGGAGCGGGACGAGGGGTCCGAGTATTTCCAGCGGACCATGGATTATGCGGATCTTTTGGGGGTCCATGTGATTGTCCGGCCCGACATTATCGGCGCCGAACGGGGCCTCTCCGAGGGGGGGGAAAGAAAGTACAGCCTCTGGGACTGTTACCTGAACGCGGATTTTGTTACCTATCCTTCAACCTATGAGGGCTTCGGCAACGCGTTCCTGGAAGCCCTGTGGTTCAGAAAGCCCATGCTGGTAAACCGCTATTCCATATTCCAGCAGGACATTGAGCCCCTGGATTTTGACGTGGTTGTGATGGATACCTATATTACTCCGGAAACGGTGGATACCGTTAATGCCATCCTGGACAGTCCGGAAGCGGTAGAGATCATGACGGCTAAAAATTTTGAGCTGGGGAAGTATTTCTTTTCCTTTAAATTACTGGAACAGAGGCTTCGTCAGGTGCTTATGAATTTCGGTCAGTTGTAGGATAGTTATGATAAAAATGCTTTTCGCCCATACAGCGGAAATTGACAATGTGGACGAGGCCCTTTCCCAGATCCATAACCAGCTGGACGCGGAAGGGCGCCTGCTCCGCCATTCGGTGGGTATCCTGTATTATTACAGCGATTTTGCCCTGACCGGGGTGGTGCAAAAGCTCTGTTCCCGGTTCGATTTTCCCATCGTGGGAGGGACCACCTCCAATTCCGCGGTGCCGGACTCCGGGGAAAACATGAACCTGACCCTGACGATCCTTACCAGTGATGATTGTACTTTTTCCGCGGGGGTAAGCGATCCCCTGAACCAGGATCCCTTTGTACCGATGGAAAAGCTCTACCGGCAGCTTGCGGGAGACGCCGGCGAAAAGCCCTCCCTGTTTTTTATTATGACCCCCCATTTAATGGAAGTTACGGGGGACGATTATCTTGCGGCCCTGAACAGTTTAAGCGGCGGCGTTCCGGTTTTCGGCTCCGCGGCCTTTACCCACACCGTGGATTTTACCGATGTCAAAACCTGTTTTAACGGCGTTGAATATAAAGACAGGCTGGCGTTGATTGCTTTCCGGGGGAACCTTCATCCCCGGTTTTTTTGTTCCGTCATTCCGGAAGAACGGATGATTCACCAGCGGGCGTTTATTACCGATTCCTACAAAAACAGGATACGAAAAATCAACGGGATTCCCGCGGTGCAGTACCTTGAATCCGTCGGCCTTTCGGAGGACGGGAAATTACCCGGTATAGCCACCTTTCCCCTGATTGTGTATACCGGCGACGGTTCCAGGCTTATCCGTACTATTTTCAAGAATGAGGGCGAAGAACTTTTGTGCAGCGGTTCCATGCCTGTCCATACGTCCCTGGGCATTTCGTTCTGCGACAGGGAATTTGTCATTGAATCCGCAAAAAAAACGGCCCAGGAGTACACCAGAGCGGCTGCCGCCGGGGAAGCGGGCGGCCTGGCCCTGATCATTTCCTGCGCCGCCCGCAGATGGACGCTGGGCTCCGATGCTTATGCGGAGATCCGGGCGATTGACTCGGGTTTTGGAAATTTACCCTACCATTTTGCCTATTCCCTCGGTGAATTTTGTCCCATGGTAAACTCGGGCGGAAAAACGGCAAACTGTTTTCTTAACTATTCCCTCAGCGTTTGCATTATATGACCGGGCCGGAACTGCACGTAAAAAAGCTGGAACGGGAACTTGGGAACCTCCTGACCACCATGGAGCTTTCGGAACAGGCCTTCAGGGCCCAGCTTCGTTTTCTGTCCATGCTCCAGGAAGAAAAATCCCGGCAGGAAAAATACCTTAACATGCTGCTGCACGGCAGTACCGATATTATCGTTCTGCTGGACAGGAACTGGCGCATCACTTACTGTACCACCGCCCTTCTGGGACTTTTTAAAATTCCCCATTTTGATATGATCCGGGGCAAAACCTTTACCGACGGAATCTGCCGGTATGCGGGCAGAGAAAACTTTCTTTTGTTAAAGCCGGTTTTCCGGAAATACCCTGCTATCGCCGGTCCCCTGGAGCTGGAATTTACGGTGCATCCCCCGGCGTTAAAAGACCACCGTCATTACCGCGTTCACATAACTCCCGTCTTTGACGGGGAAAGCATAGACGGCTATACGGTTCTTGCCCATGATACTACGGAGTTAATCCGGGCCAAGGAAATGGCGGAAAAGGCCAATGCCGCCAAAAGCAGTTTTTTGGCGGCGATGAGCCATGAAATACGCACCCCCATGAACGCCATCATCGGGATGAGTGAACTGGCCCTGCGGGAAAATCTGGGCCCCCAGGCGGTGGAGTACCTTTCGGATATCAGGCAGGCGGGGACCAGCCTGCTTTCAATCATCAACGATATTCTGGACTTTTCAAGGATCGAGTCGGGGAGTCTTCAGCTGGTGGAGACGCCCTATGAACTTTCTTCCCTGGCCGGCGACGTGATGGGCATCATGCGGATCCAGGTGAATGAAAAGCCCGTTCAGCTTTTGGCGGAAGTTGATCCCCATATTCCCCCGGTGCTTCTGGGGGATGCGGCCAAGGTACGGCAGATACTTTTCAATCTGCTCAGCAATGCCGTAAAGTATACCCGCCGGGGTTTTGTCAAACTGGCGGTAAGCTGCCGGGCGGAGGACGGGCGGGCGGAGATTTTTATTGAAGTAAGCGACAGCGGCATCGGCATAAAAAAAGAGGACATGGACAAGCTTTTCGGTACCTTTATCCGGCTGGATATGGAACGGAACGCCGGCATTGAAGGAAGCGGGCTGGGACTTTCGATAACCCGCAGTTTCTGCCGGACCATGGGCGGGGATGTTTCGGCCAAAAGCGTTTACCAGAAAGGATCGGTTTTTACCGCCCGCATTGTCCAGCGGATTGCCGATCCCCGGTCCCTGCCGGAAGAGAACACGCTGACCGGCAGTTTGCTGCAGGGCCTGTCCGCCCCTTCCCCCGGGGCGGCTTCCTTTGTCTGCCCCGGAGTCAGGGTTCTGGTGGTGGATGATCTGTGGGTTAACATTAAGATTATCCGGGGACTGCTGAGTCCTTACCGCATAAAGGTTACCCACTGTACCGGCGGGAAAAAGGCCCTGAGGCTTGTGGAAAAAGAACAGTTTGACTTTATCCTGCTGGATCATATCATGCCGGGCATGGACGGCGTTGAAACCGCCGCCGCCATACGGGCCCTGAAGAACGGCGGGAATATCCCCCTTATTGCCATGACAGCCAACGCGGCGGCGGGAATCAGGGAGATGTTTTTAAACCAGGGATTTAACGATTATATTTCCAAACCGCTGGATATGCGCAGCCTTGCCGGGCTCATGGAAAAATGGGTCCCCGAATCAAAACGGCAGCCGGCAGACAGGGAAGATGCGGAACGGGAAGACAGGGACAGGAAAGACGAGGTGTCCGGCGTACTGACGATAAAAGGCCTGGATGAAAAAAGAGGCACCGCCGGGTTTGGGGAATATGTGCGGCTGCTTAAGCTTTACTGCGACGACATTGAATACCGGCTGCGTTTCCTTGTGCAGGCTGCGGAATCTTCCGCGAAACCGGGGAATAACAGCCGTTATGAATCGACCCTGCGGATAGTGAAAAATGCTTCGGAAACCGTGGGGGCCACCGCCGTGGTGGCGGCCGCGGTGGAGCTGGAAGAGTCCGCCCGGCAGGGCAGGACCGAACCGGAAAAACTTGCCCGGTTTATTAAGGATCTTAAAGCATTCAGGCGGGAACTGCTCCGGATTATAACAGATGATGTTTTGCTTCGGTCCAGTAACGATCCATAAGGGCCAAATTTGCCGCCTCCATGGGCCGGCCTTCCTGTTTCATTTTTGTTTCCACATATTTAAACCGTTTGGTAAATTTGGCATTGGCCCGCTGCAGGGCTATGGAAGGTTCAACCCCGAAAAAACGGCACAGGTTGACCGCTGAAAAAAGAAGATCGCCCAGTTCTTCTTCCAGTTTGCCCGCCGTATCCGGTTTGTCCGCGCCCTCCGCCCGGGAAGCGGCGGCCCGGGCGGCCTCTTTTACTTCCCCGGTTTCTTCCTGTAATTTGTCGAAGACGCCTTTTACATCGGGCCAGTCGAATCCCTTTTTGGCGGCTTTTTTCTGAAGTTTCCAAGCCCGGTCCAGAGGAGGCAGGGAACGGGAAACTTCATCCAGAACCGAATCTTTCGGCTTCCGTCCTTCCTGCTCAACCTTAATCCTGGCCCAGTTAGCAAGAACGTCCGCCGAAGTTAAATCTGAGGCGGGCGTTCCAACTTCCGCCGGGGTTAAGTCCGGGGCGGATGTTTGCCCGAATACGTGGGGATGCCGCCGTATCAGCTTGGCCGATATGCCGGATAGGACATCGGCGACGGAAAACAGCCCCATCTGTTCGTGCATATAGGAAATCATGGTCGTCAGAAGAAACAGATCCCCCAGTTCTTCCCGGATATGGGACGGATCTTTTTCGTCGATGGCTTCGACACATTCGTAGGTCTCTTCGATAAGGTCTCCCCGCAGGGTATGGGGGCTTTGTTCCCGATCCCAGGGACATCCTCCCTCGCCCCGGAGTTTTTCTACGATACCGCAGAGTTCTTTAAAAGCAGCGCCGGAATCCATGGGTTTATTCTATTGTAATTATGGGATTTTGTGCTAGAATGGGGCATGGACCAGAGCGCCTCCGGAAAAAAAATATTCATCCTCCATCCCCACAGCGTGATCCAGGATGAACTGCTTGATCTTCTTATTATGTCCGGGTTTGAATCCTATGTTCTGTATGACCACAAACGGGCCCTGAAACTGCTGGCCAAATTCCCCGATTCAATCATGTTTGTCAACATCGACGACGGCATGACGGAAAAGGAGTGGGAAGCCTATATCCGGGGTATCCAGGAAAATCCCGCGACCAGGGAGTGCAAGCTGGGGATCCTGTCGTACAATACGGATCAGAACCTTATGCGGAAGTATCTGATGGAGCTTGCCCTGCCCTGCGGGTATATCCAGCTTAAACTGGGGGTCAGGGAAAGTACCCGGATTATGCTTGGGGCCCTGGAAGCCAACGAAGCCCGGGGCAGGCGTAAGTATATCCGGGCTTTCTGCGAAGGGGACATTAACGCCACGGTGAACATCAAAAGCGCCGCCGGCTATTATTACGGCAAGATCCTTGATATCAGCGCCGCGGGTATTGCCGCCCGGTTTGATACTTTCGCGGACCTTCCCCCCAATACCCTGCTCAGGGAGGTACAGCTTAAGCTCCGGGGCGGTCTGGTGCTGACCGACGCTGTTTTGATGGGAAAACGGCAGGATAATGTCTGGATATTCCTCTTTGATGTCACCAAAATGAACACGGATCACAAGCTTGTTATCCACCGGTTCATCAAATATACCCTGCAGCACTATATCGATACTCTTGAGGGCTGATGCTCGATCTGGCGGTCTTTCTGGGAAATCCCGGCGGCGAATATGAACGGAACCGCCACAACGCGGGGCGGCTTCTGGCAAGAAAACTTCCCTTTTATGACGATCTTGTCTGGAAAAAAAAGTTCAAATCCTTCTACGCGTCCCTGGAAAGGACCGTAGTGTCTCCCTCCCTTTCCCCGGCGGGGACTTTACCGCCCCTTCATCTGCTTATGCCCGAAACCTATATGAACCTTTCAGGCCGGGCGGTCCGCGCCGCGGCATCCTTTTTTAAAATTCCCCCCCGGGGGATTATCGCGGTCCATGATGAGCTTGAACTGCCGCCGGGCACGGTGTCCCTTAAATACGGCGGCGGCCTGGGCGGTCATAACGGCCTGCGGTCAATGAAGGCGGAACTGGGGACGGCTGATTTTTGGCGGCTCCGCATAGGCATAGGCCGCCCTCCGGGCCGTCTGCCCGGAGAAGGCGGCCCCCCCGGTTCCGGGGGGGATGTGGCCGGCTGGGTGCTGTCCGACTTCTCCAAAACGGACGCCCTGGAGGGATCCCTGACGGCGGCGGCGGAGCTGCTGGTTCGCGCCTTTGCGGAAGAGCCGGAATCCCTGCTGCCGGAATGGAAGAAAAAGACAGTGATCCCAACCGCGGATAGATCTTAACCGTTCCGGGCTATCCTGAACCCCAGGCTGTTGACTTTTATGACCGGCGAATCCCAGATACGGAAGGTGGTTCGCAGCTGGTTCAGGTTGTTAAGATAGGCTCCGCCCCGGTATACCCGCTGTTTTCCGGCGACACTGCCCTGATAGTCGCTGACCGGCCCCTCGGGATAGTCGGCGTACCAGTCCCAGCACCATTCCCAGACATTGCCGCTCATGTCGTAAAACCCAAGCCGGTTGGGAAGTTTACTTTTTACCGGGTGGGTGGCTTTTGCCCCGTTCGGGGAAAACCAGCAGTAATCCTGGGGACTGGCGGAAGCGTCCCCGCCAGCAAAATAGGCTTTTTCTATGGGACCCGCCGGGCCGTGGATTCCCCCCCGGGCGGCATATTCCCATTCGGCTTCGGTGGGAAGGCGGTAGCCCTTTGATTCCCGGTTCCAGGTGACGTTTCCGCCTTCCACGGTGTAGGCGGGACTAAGGCCCGACCGGAGGCTTAGGGCATTACAGAACAGGACCGCGTCAAGCCAGCTTACCGTTTCAACGGGAAGCTGGCTGCCCTTGAACGAGGAGGGGTTTTGGTTCATCACCTCGGCGTAGAGTTCCTGGGTTACCTCTGTTTCGGACAGAAGGAAAGGGCGGACCGTTGTTTCATGGACCCGTTCGGTAACCCTGAAGGACCCTTCGCTGCTTCCCATAAAAAAGGTTCCCCCCTCGACGGAAATCATGACCGGATTAATCAGGGGATCCGCCGCGGCAAGAATAGCCGCTACGGAAAACAGCAGGGCAATGATATGGTATTTTACGCGGTTCATGTCAGTTCCTCCCGGCGCTGGATTATTTTCGCGATAAGCCCGTAACGGGCCGCCTCTTCCGCGGTCATCCAGAAATCCCTGTCGGTATCCTTTTCTACCTGTTCTAGGGCGGTTCCGGTTTCCCCGGCAATCAGCTTGTTGATCTTTTCCCGGAGTTTTTCCAGTTCCCGGGCGTGGATTTCAATATCCGTCGCCACCCCCCGGATTCCCGAAAGGGGCTGGTGGATAAGGTAATGGCTGTTGGGAAGTCCCGCCCGCCGTTCCCCGGGAGCGGCCAGCTGGATAATCGCCGCCGCGCTGGCCACAAGCCCCATCCCGATAGTCCAGACCGGGGCTTTGACAAAGCGGATCATGTCGAAGATTGCAAATCCCGCATCCGCATCCCCCCCGGGGGAGTCGATAAAAATACGGATCGGTTCGTCACTTTCATCCTCCAGAAGCAACAGCTGCCGGATGGTCCGTTCCGCCAGATCCTTTTTTACCTCGCCGGAAAGCAGTATGGTCCGGGTTTTCAGCATCCGGGCAATCAGCGGATCCGCGCCGGAAAGCTTTTCGGCATCCTCCTTCTCTTCGTCCTCATCCTCGTCTTCGCACAGAAAATCCCCCCTGGGGGATTTCCACGGGTACATGCTTTTTATCATGTAATCCTCCCTAAACTTGTATGTATACCCGGGGAACCCGCTTGTTGATGGTGCAGGTTATTTCGTAGGGTATGGTGTTCAGCAGGGAAGCCATAATCCCCGCGTGGGGAGCCTCGCCGCCGAAAATGGTTACTTCGTCCCAGCGTGAAAAAGAACGGTCCCTTCCCAGATCAACCATGCACTGATCCATACAGATCCGTCCCGCCAGGGGCCTTAATACCCCGCCGGCCAGTACCTGCCAGGTATTACCGAGCTGCCGGGACAGGCCGTCCCCGTATCCCAGGGGAAGGGTGCCGATAACCGTATCCTCCGCCGCCGTCCAGATTCTGCCGTAGGAAACCGTTTCACCCCGGCGGACGTCCTTGATAAAGACCAGGCGGCTTACCAGTTCCATCAGGGGCTTAACGGCCATGGCAGGTTTCCCGCCGGCGTCCGGCGGAGCATAGCCGTACAGCAGGATCCCCGGCCTTACCATATCAAACCAGGCCCCGTTGTGAAAGGTTACAGCCCCCGTATTGGCCGCGTGGACGATTCCCGGATCGATCCCCCCGGCGCGGATGTCTTCCAGGGCTCCGCGGAAGCTGTCCAGCTGCCGTTCCGTAAAAGCCCGGTCCTCTTCCCGGAGGGAATCGGAGACCGCCAGATGGGTAGCGGTTCCCGCCAGCGTCAGGGAGCCGCTTTTCGCGATCCGGGAAGCCAGGGAACGGGCGAGGGAGGGCCTGCAGCCGATACGCCCCATGCCGGTGTCGATTTTAAGGTGGACCCGGAGCTTTTTCCCCGCCCCGGAGGCGGCCCGTTCCAGCGCTTCGATGTACTCCTCATCCCCGGCCAGGGGTTCCAGATCCGCCGCGGCCAGGTCTGCCAGTTCTTCCGGCAGCGCCACGGACAGGAGCAGGACCGGCGCCGTTATTCCCCCCTCCCGGAGTTCTTCCCCTTCCCCGACGGTGGCGACCGCCAGGTACTCCGCTCCCGCGGAAAGGGCCGCCCCCGCAACAGGCAGCGCCCCGTGGCCGTAAGCGTCGGCTTTAACGGGTACGCAGAGGGGACGGCGGGTTCTTTCCCGGACCAGATTGATGTTGTCCCGCAGATAATCTAGGTGTATGACGGCCCGTGTCGCCCGCATTAACCCATTATAGGGAAAATGGGCGGTAATGGAAAGGGCCGTGACCCCGCGTCACTGCCTTGCCCAGGTCCCGCCGCCGTCACTGGAACGATACGTCCCCGCCCGGCTGCCTCCCCGCGTGTAAACATCCCTAAAGTTTCCGGGGAATGCCCTCCCCGCCACATTGACATTGGCGGGGATGGTGACGCTGGTTAACTGGTTGGTCGCAAACGCATAGTCTCCGATAGCGGTGACGGAATCGGGGATGGTGGCGCCGGTTAACCGGTTGTCCACAAACGCAGAGCCTTCGATAACGGTAAGGGAATCGGGAATGGTGACGCTGGTTAAGTAGTTGTCCGCAAACGCATAGTCTCCGATAGCGGTAACGGAATCGGGGATGGTAACGCCGGTTAACCGGTTGTCCTCAAACGCATAGTCTCCGATAACGGTAACGGAATTGGGGATGGTGATCCCGGTTAACTGGTTGTGGTAAAACGCCAGTACTCCGATAGCAGTAACCGAATCGGGGATAGTGACGCTGGTTAAGTGGTTGTAAATAAACGCATTGTCTCCGATGGCGGTAACGGAATTAGAGATGGTGACGCCAGTTAACCGGTTTCCCGCAAACGCCCCCGCTCCGATAACGGTAACGGAATCGGGGATGACGACATTGGTTAACCGGTTGTACGCGAACGCACGGTCTCCGATGGCGGTAACAGAACCGGGGATGGTAACGCCGGTTAACTGGTTGTCCGAAAACGCATAGTCTCCGATAACGGTAACCGGCAGATTGTTTATCCGTCCGGGGATCGTCACGTTTTTTTCGCTTCCCCTGTAACCGGTAATGGTTACTTCCCCGTTCCCGGCCTCGTACCCGAAATCCGCCGCGTTTTGGCCGAAGAGGGCCGCCGCCATAAACAGCGCGCCCGCCGCCGCAAAGAACCGCTTTTTCATACATACCTCCTCATCAGATCCTGAAACTTATTCGACTGCAAACCTTCGGTTCGATTTGACTTTGAGGTTTTTTGGCGTCCCTCGTGTCATTGCCTTACCCATGTCTCGCCGCCGTCACGGGAACGATACGTCCCCGCCCGGCGGCCTCCCGATGTGTAAACATCCGCCAGGTTTCCGGGGAATGGATCCCCCGCCACATTGACATTGGCGGGGATAGTGACGCTGGTTAGCTGGTTTCCCCAAAACGCCCCTTCTTCGATGGCGGTAAGGGAATCGGGGATGGTGACGCCGGTTAACTGGTTGTCCGCAAACGCATGGTCTCCGATAGCGGTAACGGAACCGGGGATGGTGACGCCGGTTAACAGGTTGAATGCAAACGCAGAGTCTCCGATATCGATAACAGACTTGGGGATAGTGACGCCGGTTAACTGGTTGCCCGCAAACGCATAATCTCCGATACCGGTAAGGGAATCGGGGATGGTGACGCCGGTTAACTGATTGCCTACAAACGCCCCCTCTCCGATAGCGGTAACAGAATCGGGGATGATGACGCCGGTTAACTGGTTAATTGCAAACGCCCCCTCTCCGATAGCGGTAACGGAATCGGGGATGGTGACGCCGGTTAACTGGTTAATTGCAAACGCCCCCACTCCGATAACGGTAACAGAACCGGGGATGGTGACGCCGGTTAAGTAGTTGTCCCGAAACGCAGAGTCTCCGATAGCGGTAACCGGCAGATTGTTTATCCGCCCGGGGATCGTCACGTTCTTTTCGCTTCCCCTGTAACCGGTAATGGTTACTTCTCCGTTCCCGGCCTCGTACGTGAAATCCGCCGCGTTTTGGCCGAAAAGGGCCGCCGCCATAAACAGTGCACCCGCCACCGCAAAATACCGCTTTTTCATACATCCCTCCTCATTCGTGGTAAAATGTTATGTACCCCAAAGTCGAAAACAAAGTAAAAAACTTATTCGCCCGCGAACCTTCGGTTCGATTTGACCCTGCGGTTTTTTGGCGCCCCCGTATCACTGCCTTGTCCACGTCCCGCCGCCGTCACTGGAACGATATGTCCCCGCCCGGTTGCCTCCCGATGTGTAAACATTCGCCAGGTTTCCGGGGAATGAATCCCGCCCCACATTGACATTGGCGGGGATGATGACGTTGGTTAGCTGGTTGTACGCAAACGCCCGGTTTCCGATAGCGGTAACGGAATCGGGAATGGTGACGCCGGTTAACTGGTTTTCCCAAAACGCCAGTGCTCCGATAACGGTAACGGAACCGGGGATGGCGACGCCGGTTAACTGGTTTCCCTCAAACGCAGAGTCTCCGATAACGGTAACGGAACCGGGGATGGCGACGCTGGTTAACCGGTTGTACGCAAACGCCCTCGCTCCGATGGCGGTAACCGAATCGGGGATGGCGACACCGGTTAATTGGTTTCCCTCAAACGCAGAGTCTCCGATAACGGTAACGGAATTGGGGATGGTGACGCCGGTTAACTGGTTTTCCCAAAACGCCCCCATTCCGATAACGGTAACGGAACCGGGGATGGTGACGTTGGTTAACTGGTTGTTCGCAAACGCAGAGTCCCCGATCGTGGTAACGGAATCGGGGATGGTGACGCCGGTTAGCTGGTTGTCCGCAAACACCCCCGTTCCGATAGCGATAACCGGCAGACCTTTTATTTTTTCGGGGAGGGCAAGTTTTGCAGCTTTTCCGCGATAACCCGCAATTTCAACGATATTGTTGCATACCATGCTATCAAAATCACCATCCTTGCTTCGTGAAAAGGCATACACTGCGGCTCTTCTATCGTTTGCGGTATAGAGCGCGTATAAGAGGCTGTTAAATGACGATACCGACATATCCACATTGGCAGGGATAGTTACCCTGGTTAATTGGTTGTTCGCAAATGCATAGGCTCCGATAGCGGTGACGGAATAGGGGATGATAACCTCGGTTAACAGATTGTCCGCAAACGCCCCTGCTCCGATAACGGTAACGGAATTAGGGATAATAACGCTGGTTAACCGGTTTTCCGCAAACGCCCCGTCTCCGATAACGGTAACGGAACCGGGGATAGTCACGCCGGTTAACTGATTTTCCGCAAACGCCATCGCTCCGATAGCGGTAACGGAATCGGGGATGGTGACGCTGGTTAACCGGTTGTTCATAAACGCATAGTCTCTGATGATGGTAACGGAATCGGGGATGGTTATGCTGGTTAAGTAGTTGTTTCGAAATGTCCCCGCTCTGATAGCGGTAACGGAACCGGGGATGGTGACGCCGGTTAGCTGGTTGTTCGCAAACGCCTCATCTCCGATAACGGTAACGGAATTGGGGATAGTAACGCCGGTTAACCGGTTTCCCGCAAATGCCCAGTGTTCGATAGCGGCAACGGAACCGGGGATAGTGACGCCGGTTAGATGGTTGTACGCAAACACCCTCTCTCCGATAACGGTAACGGAATTGGGGATGGTAACTCCGGTTAACGGTTGTCCGCAAACGCCATCTCTCCGATAGCAGTAACGGAATCGGGGATGGTAACTCCGGTTAACGGTTGTCCGCAAACGCCATCTCTCCGATAACGGTCACGGAACCGGGGATGGTAACGCTGGTTAAGTGGTTTTTCGCAAACGCCTCCGCTCCAATAGCGACAACCGGCAGACCGTTTATTTTTTCGGGGAGGGCAAGTTCTGCAGCTTTTCCGTGATAACCCGCAATTTCAACGGTATTGTTGCATACCAAACTATCAAAATCACCATCCTTGCTTCGTGAAAAGGCATACACGGCGGCTTTTCTATCGTTTGTGGTATAGAGTACGTATAAGAGGCTATTAAATGACGATACCGACATATCCACATTGGCAGGGATAGTTACCCTGGTTAATTGGTTGTCCGCAAACGCCCCGCCTCCGATAATGGTCACGGAACCGGGGATGGTGACGGCGGTTAGCTGGTTGTACGCAAACGCCCCCATTCCGATAACGGTAACGGAATGGGGGATGGTAACGCCGGTTAACCGGTTGTCCGAAAACGCATAGTCTCCGATAACGGTAACCGGCAGATTGTTTATCTGCTCGGGGATTGTTACGTTTGTTGCGCTTCCCATGTAGTCGGTAATGGTTACTTCTCCGTTCCCGGCCTCGTACTCGAAATCCGCCGCGTTTTGGCTGAAAAGGGTCGCCGCCATAAACAACGCGCCCGCCGCCGCAAAGAACCGCTTTTTCATACATCCCTCCTCATTCATGGTAAAATTTTATGTATCGAAAACAAAGTAAAAACTTATTCGGCTACGAACCTTTGGTTCGACTCGACCTTGAGGTTTTTATTCCCAGCGGGGGTCTAGTACCTAAGAACCCGCTAACGCAGGGGAGCTTTAGGACGATTAGAATTGGTAACCCCAACAAAAGAATAGTAATAGACCCCACGGTTAATAATTTCCTTACCCATAATAACTTTCTTATCCACGTTTCGCCGCCGTCACGGGAGCGATACGTCCCCGCCCGGCTGCCTCCCGATGTGTAAACATCCGCCAGGTTTCCGGGAAATGAATTCCTCGCCACATTGACATTGGCAGGGATGGTAACGCCGGTTAACTGATTTTTCGCAAACGCATCTTTTCCGATAAAGGTAACGGAATCGGGTATGGTGACGTTGGTTAACCGGTTGCCCGCAAACGCCCAGTCTCCGATAGCGGTAACGGAACCTGGGATGGTGACGCCGGTTAACTGGTTGCCCGCAAACGCCCGGTCTCCGATAGCGGTAACGGAACCTGGGATGGTGATGCTGGTTAACCGGTTGTTCGCAAACGCCTCATCTCCGATAGCGGTAACGGAACTGAGGATGATGACGCCGGTTAACTGGTTGTCCGCAAACGCAGAGTTTCCGATAGTAGTAACGGAATCGGGGATGATGACGCCGGTTAGCTGGTTGTTCGCAAACGCCCAGTTTCCGATAGTAGTAACGGAACCAGGGATGGTGACGCTGGTTAACTGATTTTCCGCAAACGCCTCATCTCCAATAGCGGTAACGGAGCCGGGGATGGTAACGCCGGTTAACCGGTTGTTCTCAAACGCATAGTCTCCGATAGCGGTAACAGAACCGGGGATGGTAACGCTGGTTAACCGGTTGTTCAAAAACGCCTCCACTCCGATGACAGTAACCGAGTCGGGAATAGTAACGCTGGTTAATTTGTTTCTCGCAAACGCCCAGTTTCCGATAGTAATAACGGAACCAGGGATGGTAACGCCGGTTAACTGATTTTCCGCAAACGCCTCATCTCCGATAGCGGTAACGGAACCGGAGATGGTGACGCCGGTTAACTGATTGCGATAAAATGCCCCCACTCCGATAGCGGTAACCGAATCGGGGATGACGCCGGTTAACCGGTTGTTCGCAAACGCATAGTCTCCGATAGTAGTAACCGAGTTGGGGATGGTAACGCCGGTTAACCGGTTGTCCGCAAACGCCTGGTCTCCGATAACGGTAACGGAATCGGGGATGGTGACATCGGTTAACCTGTTGCCCTCAAACGCCCTCTCTCCGATAACGGTAACCGGCAGATTG
Source organism: Treponema sp. (assembly GCA_031266175.1). GTDB lineage: Bacteria > Spirochaetota > Spirochaetia > Treponematales > Breznakiellaceae > JAISBN01. Next base: position 40,544 of record JAISBN010000125.1, read on the forward strand.
TTTATCCGTCCGGGGATCGTTACGTTCTGCACACTTCCCCTGTAGCCGGTAATGGTTACTTCCCCGTTCCCGGTCTCGTACTCGAAATCCGCCGCGTTTTGGCCGAAAAGAGTCGCCGCCATAAACAGTGCGCCCATCGCCGCAAAGAACCGCTTTTTCATACATCTCTCCTCATTCGTGGTAAAATTTCTTCCTTAAAATCCCTTTGCGTCACTGCCTTACCCATGTCCTGCCGCCGTCACTGGAACGATATGTCCCCGCCCGGCGGCCTCCCGATATGTAAACATTCACCAGGTTTCCGGAGTTAAACACATTAGGCGCCGCATAGTCAAGTGCCGAATGTATACGAATCCGGTTATAATATGCTTCAAGATACATGAACACCGATTGCCTGACCTCTCCCGCGGAATATTTGCCGTCCAGCGTTTCCAGCTCCCTCTTCAGGGTTTTGAAAAATGATTCGGCACATGCGAAGGCCTGAGCAATTCCCCTTCTCATCTCATGCTCTGGCGAACAGAGGGACACTGTTCCGCCAGCATTTCCCGAAAGGCTTTCGTGCAGTATTGTACTCCCCGGTCAGAGT
>JAISBN010000160.1 GCA_031266175.1 Treponema sp.
AACTGATGAACAAATGTCAAAGATAAAACTGAAAGGGGACAAATTCCACAAGGATTGGAATTATACACTACAACCTTCGGTACGCAATATGTAGTATTTATTTTTTGGAGAGTCCTAAGTACCGCTCGGTTTACCGGTTTCCATGAAATGTTTGAATATTTCCAAAGCGTCATTCAGATTGTAACACATCAAATATTTGGGCTGACTGTCCCCGGTATATAAATCCTCTAAACCGCCGGCTTCAAAATACTGTTTGTCTGAATTTTTAAATCCATAAACCTTCTTGTCCCTGCTAATGCTTATGTCGCAGCATTTTTTGCCGAATACGATTCTCATACAGGACTCATCATTGCCGTAGGGTATGTCCATATACAGTATTTCATCGGTTTCAAATCCTTTTTTAATGCACTCCGGTATCGCGCCGTCCGTTTCTGGAAGTACTGTTTTACCGCTGTTTTTATACACAATTTCCGCGTTCATTTTATGTATGATCATACGCCGAAACCACCCTTACCTAAAGTACCGTACCCCGGCTTCGAAGATACGCTGTGTTTTGTTCCCCGGTATATTGATGTGGACAAACGGCCCCCGCCGCTCGGAGTGCCCCATTTTGCCCAGGATCCTTCCGTCGGGACTGGTAAGGGCTTCGATGGCATAGTCCGATCCGTTGGGATTGTCGGGCTCCGAAAGGGCGGGCTGTCCGTCCGCTCCGGCATAACAGAACGGCGCCTGCCCGGCGGCAAAGAGCGCGCGGGCTTCGTCCACGCCGATCACCAGCCGTCCTTCCCCGTGGCTGACCGGAAGGACATGGATTGCGCCGGGCTCTTCCAGGGCAAGCCAGGGCGAGGACACGGACAGTACCCGGGTCCTCACCATCCGGGACACATGGCGGCCGATCCGGTTAAAGGTCAGGGTAGGCGAGGATGCCGAGGCTTCGGTATACCGGCCATAGGGAACCAGTCCCAGTTTGATCAGGGCCTGGAACCCGTTACAGATGCCCAGGACAAGGCCGTCCCGGTGATCAAGCAAATCCTGTACCGCGCCGGCGATACGGGGGGAACGGAACGCGTTGGCGATAAACTTTCCCGAGCCGTCGGGTTCATCCCCGGCGCTGAACCCGCCCGGCAGGGCGAGGATCTGCGCGTCCCCGATTGCCGCCGCCAGTTCTTTGGTGGACTCCTCGATGTCCCCGGGGTTACGGTTCCGGAAGATCACCAGCCGGGTCCGTGCCCCCGCTTCCCGAAAGGCCCGCTGCATGTCCCATTCACAGTTGGTTCCCGGGAAAACAGGCAGCGTCACCAGGGGCCGGGATTTTGCCAGGCCCCCGGATACGTTCCGGACCTTGGCCGGGCCGGACTGATTTCGCCTAACGGCGTCCCCCGGATGCGCGATAACATTCTGAACAGCGGAAACCCCCGGGCCGGCCATGTTGCTGACCGCACCGCCGGCAGCCGGTTCCGCCGCGGTTCCGCCGCCGGAAGTCTGGGGATATACCCGGGCCATGGGACGCTCGTAGGCCTGCCGCAGTTTTGCCAAGGGAACCTTGGCTGCCAGGGAGACCTCGGCTGCCAGGCCCTCACCGGCGGCCGGAGCCTTGCCTTCGCGGATGACGCGGAACACCGGTTCGGCAATGGTATACGCCGCTTCGGTCCACGCCGCGGCCTGCAGCAAAGCGCCGGGATCTATTTCCCGGCCATAGCCGGAGTTACGCAGCGCTTCGCCGTCCAGCTCCGCCAGAACGGCGCCGGGGTAGTTCCGTTCATCCGCCATACCCAGACAGCCGGAGCGGACTTCGACTCCGGTCATGCTGCCAAAGGCCATAAGGGCAAGGGCCGCGGCGATTCCCCCGGCTCCCACGGGATAGGCGGCCAACACAAGGCCCCGTTCCGTCAGGGCCGCCAGGGCGTCCATGTTTGCCTTAAAGAGGGTCCATTCACCGGCGGGGGTTTCCGCGGCCGCCTTTCCGGGGTACAGCAAAATAACGGGGTTTCCCGGTTTACCGCTCAGGGTTCCCGAACGGACCAAAGGGGCCCGGACTGTTCCCGCGGCGAAAACCACTACCGTCGGCGGCACGGCAATGTCCACACCGGCGGCGGGATCCCGGTACGAACCGGACATGGAATCCTTGCCCCCGATGGCGGGAACCCCCAGGGCAAGCTGGGCTTCCAGAGCGCCCAGAAGGGCGGCGGCGGGCTTTCCCCAGGATTCCTCCGTTTCCATCCGCTCAAAATATTCCTGCAGGGAAAGGCGGGCCTTCCAGGGATTGCCCCCCAGGCAGGCAAACTTTGCAAGCGCTTCTTTCACCGCCCCCTTGGCTCCTTCGCAGGGATTGGCCTGGGTCAGGGCGGGATCAAAACCAAAGGTCATCAGGCTTGCGGTCATGCTGAGCGCCGGGCCATCGCCGGGCCGGGGATCTTCCTCCGTTTCCGGCGGCGGGGGAAGCAGGGCCGCCATGCCGCATTCGGGGGTTCCCTGTTCCCGTCCCCCCCAGGGAAACAGCACCGAAGAAGCGCCGATGGATCCGTCAAAACGTTCCTGTAGTCCCCGCCGGGATCCGGAGCGAAGGGAACCAAGTTCCTGTTCCAGTTTATCCAGTACTGTCCGGGACGCCTCGGCTTCCGGGGCGGAACCGGCGCGGCCCTTGTCCGTTCCTTCCCCGGACTGGAGTACCGTCTTCGCCGACCGGGGAGCGCCGTTCGAGTCAAGAAAGCGCCGGGAAAGATCCACGATGGTTTTGCCCCGCCAGCTCATCCGCAGCCGGGCTTCGCCGGTAACCGGATTATCTTCAGTTTCGCCAAGGGTAATCTGATTATCTTCGGCTGCATCAAAGGTAATCGGATTACTTTCAGCTTCGCCAAAGGTAATCTTAGCGATGACCACCGCGTCAAGGTTTTCCGCGGCGGCTTTTTGTATCAGGGTTTCGGCGCCGCCGGGGGCGGCGACCACCGCCATCCGTTCCTGGGATTCGGAGAGGGCCAGCTCCGTTCCGTCCAGGCCGGCGTACTTTTTGGGCGCCGCGTCAAGGTTGATGTCCAGCCCCGGAGCGAGTTCGCCTACCGCCACGGAAACGCCGCCCGCCCCAAAGTCGTTACAGCGTTTGATAAGCCGGGAAACTTCCGGATCCCGGAAAAGGCGCTGCAGCTTCCGTTCCTCCACCGCGTTGCCCTTCTGTACTTCCGCTCCGGCGGTTTCCACCGATTCCCCGGTATGAGCCTTGCTGGAACCGGTGGCGCCGCCTATGCCGTCCCTGCCGGTCTTTCCCCCGATCAGGAGTACCAGGTCCCCCCGTTCCGGTTCGGCCCGGCGGACCTGGGCGGCGGGGACGGCGCCGATGACCGCTCCCAGCTCAAGGCGCTTTGCCAGATACCCGGGATGGTAGAACTCCGCCACCTGTCCCGTGGCAAGCCCGATTTGGTTGCCGTATGACGAATAACCCGCGGCGGCTTCCCGGGCAATCTTAACCTGGGGGAGTTTTCCCGGCAGGGTTTCGGAAAGAGCCGTCCGGGGATCGCCGCCTCCGGTGATCCGCATGGCCTGGTGTACATAGGCCCGGCCCGACAGGGGATCGCGGATCGCCCCGCCAAGGCAGGTGGCCGCTCCCCCCAGGGGTTCTATCTCGGTGGGATGGTTGTGGGTTTCGTTCTTAAAAAGCAGCAGCCAGGGTTCTTCCGTTAGTTTTCCCGCCGCGGCTTCCCCGGCGGACCGGGCAAACTCCGCCCGTACTTTGATGGTGCAGGCGTTGATTTCCTTTGATTCATTCACATCATCCAAGAGGCCCCGTTTTTTTAAGACCCGTGCCCCGATGGTCGCCATGTCCATCAGGGTCCGCGGATGTGTTTCCGCCGCCGGACCATATACTTCCCGGCGGGCCGCTTCGTATCCGTCCAGGGCCCGCCGCAAAACAGCGTCGTTATCTGCTATGCCGATGGATTCAAGGATCGTCGTAAAGGTGGTGTGCCTGCAATGATCGGACCAGTAGGTATCCAGGACCCGCAGTTCCGTCAGGGTAGGATCCCGCCGTTCGGCGGCAAAATACCGCCGGCAGAAAGCCAGATCCGCCCCCGACATGGCAAGGCCGTATTCCGCGGCAAGCCGCGCCAGGGCGGCGGCGTCCAGGCCGGTAAATCCTTCCAGGACCGGAACATCCCCGGAGGGAAACCCATTTCCGGTAGAAGGCTCATTCCCGGAGGAAGGGCCATTCCCGGGGGAAGGGCCGCCGCCTGAAGCTTCGTCCCCGGAAAGCTCCCGCAGTTCCCGGGAATCAACCGGATTGATAAGGTAGGCCTTAACCGCCGCCAGTTCCGCAGCGTCCAAAACCGTTCCGCCGGCGGGAACAAGGATGTACAGTTTCGCGCACCGCACCCGGGGCCTCGTGCCCAGCACCAGCGCCAGGCACTGTTCCGCCGAATCGGAGCGCTGATCGTACTGGCCGGGAAGGTACTCCACGCCAAACCAGAAATCACCCCGGCGGACAGATTCATCGTCAGCAAAGACCCTGTCGCAGGGGGGCTCGGAAAAAACCAGCGCCGCCGCCCTGCCGAACTGCTCTTCGGTCAGATCCCCCGTTAGCTCATAGCGGTTTACAATCCGCAAATTCGCCAGCCGGGCCAGCGCGGGGTACTGGGGACCCAGAAAGCCCGTGATGTCCGCCAGGACAGTGCGGGCCTCAATATCAAAGCCCGGTCTTTTCTCAACATAAATCCGTCTGGGGGGCATGAAAGACTCCTTGCCCCATTATTCCTAAAAACCCCGTCATTGACAATGGACACGGAAACATCTATAGTACGGTACATGGTCCAGTAGCTCAGTGGATAGAGCGGCTGCCTCCTAAGCAGCAGGTCGGCCGTCCGATTCGGCCCTGGATCAACCACGCCAAAAGACGGACCATGGGTTTGTTTTCCGGATTCAGCGGCCCCTGACGGTTCCGCAGGATATGTCCGGGATATAAATATCCATATATTGGTTCCTATTTGCGATAGCAAAATTATTTTGAAAGAAAGAAGAGGAGATAAGAATAATGAAACGCAATATAGTACTCATGCTTCTATTGATACTATTTATAATAACAAATTGCACTTTATTTAATGATGGCAACGACGATAATAAAACTGTATATATTAGCCTGCTGGATTTAAAATACTATCATGATTATGCTTGTAAAACGTTAGATGATGCAAGAACCCAGGATAGCGGGAAAATCATCTCACTAAAGAAATATGAAGCCAAAGAAAGAGGCTTAAAACCATGTACGATTTGTAATCCTTAACGGTATTTTATGATAATGGGTTATACTTATAATTATAATAAGAAAAAAATAGTTTATGCGTTATTCCTTTTATCTGTTATTATCGGATGTACTAAAACGGCGGGAAGGGATGAAAATGAAATAACAGCAGGTGACAAAATTGAGGAACCTGCCGCCGCGGATAGACAAGATGAATATAATGAAGAGAGCGAAATAACAGAAAGCGGCAAAATTAAAAAGTATTATGTAAATAGTTATAGTGGTCTGTATGTCCGCTCCGGACCATCGGTTAGCAGTAATAAAATCATGCTGCTTTCCAATAACGCGGAAGTAGTTGTCATAAAAAGAGGCGAATCAGACTCAATAGACGGCATTGAGTCATTTTGGTTTGAAATTAATTATAACGGTACCATTGGATGGGTATATGGCGGTTATTTATCTCTAGAAACTGCTTCGGAACGGATTATCGGCAATTGGTGGGGCGGTTATGGTGATACCAGAGATATGTATATTAATCATGTTTTTCGGGCAGACGGTGATTATTCGTTGGGTTTTTTGGAAAGTGAAGGGGCTTTGGGGACATGGAAGATAAAAGAAAACATATTATACGTTGAACCGGAGGAAGAAAGCGAAGATGGACTGGACGAATGGGTACTGTTTTCTAATAAATATCATTTTGAATTTATTGATAATGATACTTTAAAACTATTATTAATTGGCAACGAAGATGAATCATGGGGGGTGTCGACGGTTTACCGCACGGATGATTCTTTTATACCAGATCTTGAGGGGTAATTCCCGATTTATTGATCAGGCCGATCAAGCCAAAATAACATTCATATAAAAAATATACGTACCTGCACACAAGGACTGCTTACGCGTCCCATCTGCGCTGGGATGCCGCCTTACGGCGGCTTGGGCCGCGGCGGTCCTTACCTGCCGGCTGTAACCGCCGCTTTCTATTCTTTACGTTAGAACCTGCCCTTATATCCAAGGTTTCTTAGTTTTGCCTGTTCCCTCAGCGAAAGACTACTGCATCCCGCGAAGTGATCCGCGTCTCTCTGGTACGTATAACCTTCACGGGATTCATTACGATAGATTCCCGGCTCGATATAAAATTCGATCTGTTTTATGGTGTCCGGAACTAGTATAGCTGTAAGCGCCTTACAATTCTCAAACGCCCCAGGTGTAGACTTTGCCGCGCCCAGCTCCATATAATAATCCACAGAACCGATGATTTGCAGGGTGGACGGCAATTTTATGGTGGTAAGTTTTGTACAATCCGCAAACGCGGCGGAAGCAATAAAGGTTACCCCCTCGGGGATAATAATTTGTGTAAGTTGTGTTCCCCAAAACATCGCCGGTGGTATGGAGGTCATATTTGGCGGCAATAGTATGTGCGTTAAACCGCTATCAAAAAAAACACCTGCCCCAAAATTAAGTACCCCCTCCGGAATAACGATAGTTTCCAGTTTTTCACAGCTCCAAAAAGCATAGTCCCCAATCGTTACAAGCGTTTGCGGCAAGTTTACTTCCACAAGATCATAACAGTAGCTGAAAGCCCTATCGCCTACGGTGGTTACGCCTTCCGGGATTGTTACTTTTTTCACGTCCTGATTAAAATGAAAAGCACCCCATATCGCGGTAACCGGAAAGCCTTCAATTTCCCCGGGGATAACAACAGTTGCGGCAGTGCCCTTGTATTTGGTAATGGTAAGCCCATCCGCCGTATCATTGAGCGTATACTCAAAATCACTCGCGGGATTTTGCGCAAAAACGTTTATGCCTATCACCGCTGCCATGAACACCAGTTGCGGCCAAAAATGCTTCCCCATCATCTTAGTATTCTCCTTGAAAAAATGTTTCCCCGGTGACCCCGGGAATAAACGGACGGCAGGGTAAAACCTGCTTTAGGCGGCAAGGATGCCGCTGTAACCAGAGCCTATCCGCCAACGGTGGACAGGGTGGAGTTTGTCGCAGACAAACTCCGATCCCATGAACCGCCATGAATGGCGGTTCATGGGATTATCTCACTCTGGATCTCGCTCCAGGGGCTTTCGCCGTCCTCTTTCCCGATTTCCCACTTGCAGGCAAAATACGCCCGCTTTCCCCGGTCCGACTCCCGGAACCGGGTGATGTGGCCGCATTTGGTAGCCTTCTGTGACCCGGGCAGCCGCTCCTGGTCCGTCACGGGCTCGTCGAAAACCCCGTAGTAGACCCGCACCGCTACCACCCCCTTGGGCTTCGACCCCTTCCTGCCCTTCTCCCCGTCCCGGTAGATAATTCCCAGCATCCCCGGCCCCATCTGGACGATGGAAAACGACGGTCCCCGATCCGGGATCTTTACCGGCGAGGGGTTGGGATCCCTGGTGGGGATTCCCATTGCCAGCCGGTCCTCGTTGGTAACCGGCGGGAACCGCAGGTACTGGTTCACAAAGGGCCGGATAACGGCAATGGCCGCGGTTTTAGCCTCGTTTTTGGCCAGGGTGTCCACCTCGGTACGGGGGCCGAAGGTCTTGCTGTAGGCGGTGAACCAGTCCGCATAGGCGGTGGTCAGCCTTGTTCGGGCGGCCTGGGGAATGTGATCCCACTCCGGCGGGGAGCCGGAGCATTTCAGGGTCACGTACTGGCTCAAAAACTTAAACCAGTCGTCAAAATAAGCGTCTTTTCTCGGAATGTAATTCTTGGACATGGGTCCTCCTTAGCTAAGTACCCGGGGAAGCCCCCGGGCGTTTATACGGGTGATTCGGAGATCTCTCCGAACGATTGGGAGATCCTTCCGGACGGCTCGGAGATCTCTCCAGATGATTGGGAGATCTCTCCGAGTGACTCGGAGATCTCTCCGGATGATTGGGAGATCTCTCCGCGCGGCCCGGAGATCTCTCCGGATGACCTGGAGATCCCTCCGGGCGGCCCGGAGAACCCTCCGAATGACCGGGACGGGGACAAATTTTTTTGGAAAAAGAAATATATGAAGGTGAGCGTTATGTGTGTGTGTGTGTGTGTGTGTGTGTGTGTGTGTGTGTGTGTGTGTGCAAGAACCGTGCCAAGTTGGGCGAAATCAGGGATATTTTTCAGGTTTTTTGCGGTAAAGCCGGGTTTTACCCCGTTTCGGCCTGTACTCTGCATGGATGTACGATAGCACGGAGCGAGGATAGTTGTCAACTGCTCAAAAATCAAATTACAGCCGCAGTTCTTCCGCCCCGATGGGCCTAATCCGCAGGACCGTCACCGAACCGGGGCCAAAGACGCCGTTCATGACGGAACGGTAGTTTTCCAGTACGGAGATAGGAATATACGCCTGGATGGTGCCGGCAAAACCGCCGCCGTGAACCCGGCAGGCGCCGGGGATGGAAACTTTGGAGCGGAGAAAATCCCTGGTCAGCGCCAGGGCCACGGAAATTCCCTGTTCCCTGACATTCTGAACCGAGTACACGTTCTGCAGCAGTTCCCAGGATGAATCCCCCGATTCGTTGGCCAGCTGTAAATAGGCGGCCATGGCTTCCTGCTTTGAAGCGGGACTTTGGGCCCGGTTGAGTTTTTCCAGGGCGGCGTGCATGTCCGCGGCCCGCTGGTTTTCGTCAAAAAAATGAAGGGCCCGCAGCAAAGCCCGGTCGCCCAGTTTCTGCCGTATGGCCGGGGCGTTCTCTTCCACCGCTTCTTCAGTACATTCCCGGAGGGTTTCCCTGCCGAAGAACGCGGCCACCGCTTTCATCTCGCCGGGAATGGCGGCGTAATCCGGGGTCAGGTCCGCGTGGCTCCCCCGGGTGTTAACCACACAGAGGGCATAGCCCGCGGCGGACAGGTCCGCGTCTACCTGTTGTACCAGCGGCCGGGCGGGATTGGCAAAGTCGATGGCGACCGCTCCCCCAAAGGCGCAGGCGGTCTGATCCATCAGGCCGCAGGGTTTGCCAAAGTACGCATTTTCCGCTTTCTGGCCTATTTGGGCAATCTCCAGGGAATCGCAGGACCCGCCGTTGTACAGGTTGTCGATGATGCGGCCAAAGAGAACCTCCACCGCCGCGGAGGAAGAAAGCCCCGAACCGGGAAGCACCGTGGAATCGGCGTTGACGGTAAACCCCTGTACCGCCGCTCCCCGGGCGGTAAAGTCCGCGGCAATGCCCCGGATCAGCGCTTCCGTTGTACCCTTCTCGTGTTCTTTGGGGGCCAGATCCGGCCTGCCGGAGGCGTCGGTTAAATCAACGATAACATCGGGATAACCGGTGGAGCGGAAAAATATCCGGCTGTCCCGCCGGGGGGCAGCCACCGCGGCCTGGTCCAGCTGTATCGACGCGGCGAGCACCCTGCCGCGGTTGTGGTCCGTGTGGTTGCCGCCGAGTTCGGTCCGGCCCGCGGCGGTAAAAAGCCGCAGATCCCCCGCGGTTTCGGGGAACCGGCCCCGGGGGAAATTGTTTTCATCATCCGTCAGCAGCGCTTCGGCAAGGGAGGCATAGCGCTTCTTTCCCGCCGCCGCGCCTTCCTGGCCGTAAAGTTTTGTAAAGAGTTCCGCGGCCTCCGGGCTGTTCAGCCGGGCCGGCAGTTCCTGTCCGGTCATGGATATAGTATACCTACAAGCGGCGGACTCCGCAACCGGAAAGAACGCTGCGGCCGCCGCCGGATTTGCTTACCCGGACGCAGGCGCCGATTCTTTCCTGTAGTTCCTCCACGTGGGAGATGATCCCCGTCAGTTTTCCCTGGTTCTGCTGAAGGCCGCTTAAAACATTCACCGCCAGTTCCAGGGTTTCCCTGTCCAGGCTGCCAAAGCCTTCGTCCAAAAAAAGCGAATCGATCGGCAAATCAACGCTGTTCAGCCGGGAAAGGCCCAGAGCCAGGGAGAGGGAGAGGAGAAAACCCTCGCCCCCCGAAAGATTGGAAATGACCCGTTCAATGGAACCCTGATGCCGATCGATCACCAGGGGCAGCAGTTCCTCGTCGCCGGGTTTTGCCCGGAGCTCATAGCGTCCCGCCGACATCTGTAAAAGAAAGGGCCTGCTGTTGTATACCAGCTGTTGGAAGGTAATGGCTTGGGCGTACTGTTTAAAGCGCCACCCGCCGTCGCCGCCTATCCAGTCATCCATCATTTTCCAGCGGCGGCATGTTTCCGATTGTCCGGCAATGGTTTTTTCCAAATCGGCCTTTTGCGCTTTTCGTTTTGCGTTTTCCGCGAGGACGTTTTTTAAGCTGCCGACGTCCTCGTGGTGGAACTGTATTTCTTCCCGGAGCCCGGATATTTTTTCTTCGATGTCCGCGGATTCGCCGGGGATAAAAATTATCTCTTCAAGTTCCGCTTCCTTTGACAAAAGAACAGTTTCCGCGTTGGCGATGCGTACCGCGAGTTCCTTTCTGTTTCCTTCTACCTTCAGGATCCTGGAGGTTTCCCAAAAGCAGCCCTGCCATGCGGCATAATTTTCGAATCCCCCCGCGGCAAAGCCTGCTTCCATTGTTTGCCGCCTATGGCTTTCCTCCTCCGCCAGCAGGGCTTTCCGCTTCCGCTTGTCCGCCGCGGCTGCTTCGTGCACGGTCCGGCGGGACGCGCAGTCCGCGGCGGCGGCACCCAGCTCCGCCAGTTCCAGCCGGGTTTTGTCCCGGACCGCGAGCAGCTGCTGTTCAAGAGCGTCTATATGCTCCGGCTGTAAACCGGCCGGGCCGGAAAGTTCGGCGGGAAACCCGGCCCCGGAGTATCCGGGCAGCCTGCGGACCGCGTCATCCAGGGCGGCGTTTGCGGCGGCGGCGTCTTTTTCCAGAACTTCGAGCTCTTCCGCCGATTTTGCTTTTTGGTCCAAGGCTTCTTTAAGGGCCGCGGAAAGGGAGTTTTTCCGTTCCTCCGCCACCGCCAGATTTTTTTCCGCCCGGTTTTTTTTGTCCCCCAGCAGGAGCAGCCGGGAATCCAGCTCCCCAAGATTTTTTTCCGCCCGCTCCCTGCGTTCCGCAAGGTTCCGGTACTGTTCCCGCAGGTTTTCAAATTCCGCCGGATCCGTACAAAAGGGGTGATCCGCGGAACCGCAGAGGGGACAGGGCTCGCCGGTTTTAAGTTTTTTTCTGGCCTCCTCAAAGGACATGGCGGAAGAAAATACCGAAAGGCCGGCAATGCGGTTTTGCAGTTCCGCCGCCTCTTCCAGCAGAACGCCGCGCCGCTCTTCCCCGCCGGCCTGTTCCACCTTCGCTTCCGCCAGCTGCAGGCAAAACCGTTCCAGCCCGGCCTCTGTTTCGGCCAGCCCCCGGGCCTGTTCCGCGGCCGCCGCTTCGGCCCGGCGGAGCTCCGCCGTTTTTTGTGTTTTGCCGTGCCGTTTCAGCTGTAGTTCAAAGCTCAGGGTCCGCAGCAGCTTCAACAGGGGCTCCGAAACGCGGTACCGTTCCTCCGCTTCGTTGCGCTTTACCTCCGCCCCTGCCAGCAGGGGCGTCAGTTCTGCTTCTTTCTTTGCCAGGTCCTCCAAATCTTTTTGTACCGCCGCGATTTCCGATTCCAGGCTGTCCTTTTCTTTTACTCGCTGCTCCCAATCCGCAACCGCGGAGGAAAGTTCGTTCGCCTTCTTTGCGGTTTCCAGCATGGCGAATTCCGCGGCCTGGTCCGATTCTTCCTTTTTAAGGGTTTCCAGGGTTTTTCGCAGCGCCCCTGTTTCCGCCCGCAGCGCTTCATGCTTTTTACCCTCCGCCAGTTTTTGTTCACATTCCCGGAGGGTCTTGCTTTTTTCCGCCGCCAGCCTGTTTTGTTCCTCAACGCGCAGGGCTGTCTCTTCCTCTTCTTCCGCGCTTAAGGTGCGTACTTCACCGGCGGCGGCCTTAAAAAGTTCCAGCCGGTGATCTTCTTCTGTTTTCCGTTTATGCACCGCCGTGCCTATTTCGGAATAAACCCGGGCCCCGGTAATCTTTTCCAGAATCTCGGAACGGACTTTCTTTTCCGCGTTCAGAAACTGATCAAACTTGCCCTGGGGCAGCAGGACCGCGCTGGTAAACTGCGTAAAGTCCATTTTGAGGATGCCGGCGATTTCCCTTTCCGCGTCTTTAACGCTTTCGGCGACCGCCTTTTCTTCCCCGCCGGTGATCTCATAAATTTTCCGGGTTACCCCGGCAAAGCTTTTGTTTCCCTTTTTTTGCCGGTGCTCCCACAGGGACCGGAATACTTTTCCCAGGCTTTCAAATTCCACCTGGGAAAAACAATGCCGCGTTCCCTTGGTCATGACTTCATTTTTTTGGGGACCGATGCTCTGCCGGGATGTCTTTCCGTAGAGGCCCAGGCAGACCGCGTCCAGGATGGTGGTTTTGCCCGCGCCGGTGGGACCGGACAAGATAAAGATCCCTTCGCTGAAAGAAGGATCGGTAAAATCGATTTCCCATTTTCCCGCCAGGGAATTGATGTTCTCAAAAACCAGCCGCCTAATCTTCATGGTTCCCCGCCTCAACCTGCTCCGCCGCTTCCCTGAACATGGCCAGGAAGGTATTCCGCTTTTCCCCTTCGATGTGTTCTTCATCCAGTTTTCGTTCAAAAACATCAACGGGCTTAAGGGCCCTGATTTCGGTAAAATCCGCGGCGGCCGCGGCGGCGCCGGTATCCCGCAGATCCTGCTTTGCCAGGATGGAAAAGGAGTACCGGTTTTCCAGGGCTTCCGAGCGGAGGCTGTCTATTTCCGCCCAAAAATCCTGAACATCGCCGCTTGAGCCGGTTAACTGGATCTCGATAAAGAGCGGCGGCGTCAGCAAAGCTGACGGCGGCAAAGCTGTCTCTTGCCCTGTTGTCGCCGTCAACTCTGTTGACGCCGCCTGTCCGCGCCGGCCTGTTTCCGCGGCTTTTATCTCTTCCAGCCGCTTCCGTATGGTTTCGGCGGTTCCCCGGATCTGTTCCAGCCGGGAAAAGCCGGGCACTTCCCTGCAGGTGATCCGGGGTCCTCCGCCGCGGAACAGATCGTGCTGATGCGAGGCGCTTTCAAATTCAACGATCGTTACCGACTTTGTCTGTTCCGCCTCGCTAAAGCTCATGGCAATGGGGGAACCCGAATAACGGCAGTGTTCCATGTCGTGGATGTACTGGGGGCGGTGCAGGTGCCCCAGGGCATAGTAATCCGCGGGGGGAAGCATCTCCGCGGGCATGGACGAAAGCCTGCCCACTTCCCGCAGGCGCTCGGAAGCGTCATCCGACAGGGCCGCGCCGCCCAGGAACAAATGGCCCATGACCAGCACCGGAAGCTCCGGCATGCTGCGCCTTGCCAGATCCACGGCGGCGCGGAAATGGCCGGCCGCGGCTTCCCGGTATGCCGCCGCCGGATCATCGCCTGAACCCAAATCGGAAACCAGCCGGAGATCCCGTTCCCGCAAAAACGGCACGGCGCAGACCGCCAGGAGAGGATTGCCTTTGGCATCCCGGATGGCAAAAACTTCCCCTTCGGGCCGGCGCGGTTCGGCGGCGGAAACAATATGGATGCGCAGGTGGGAAAGTATCTCCCTGGGGGCGCTCAAAAACTGGGGCGAATCATGGTTCCCGGCGATGATAAAAATTTCGGGCCGGGCCTGCCCCAGCTCCAGCAGGCCCGCCAGGAATTCAAAATACAGGGTCTGGGCCGCAACGGAAGGAGCGTGGTTGTCGAAAATGTCCCCGGCCACGGCGAGGACGCCGATCTTTTCTTCGGCGATGGTTTTTGTCAGCCACGCGAGAAACTGTTTTTGTTCTTCCAGCCGGTCTTTTTCGTACAGCTGGGAACCCAGATGCCAATCGGAAGTATGAAGCGCCCTAACCATGCCGGTTTTAGAATACCACCGGTGGAAAAATTCTGCAATTACAGGTATAGTATCAACTATGTGCTGGTGGGAATCTTTTATTCCCCGGGAAGACGTCTGGTACCGGTGGAATCTGTGGGGAGCGGAAATTGCCGTCCGCGGCGGCCCCGGCGGCCGGTGGCAGGGTTTTTGCCGGGAGCTGCCCTGGAACCGCCGGAACGGCGTCTGTTCCGGCCCGCTGGAAGGGGAAGCGCCCGATGGAGCGGCCATTACCGTCCTGTGGGAAGTTCCGCCTGAAAACACGGAACAGCGGATCGCCCTGACGCCCTGCCTGCCCGCCAAGCCTTTTCTGGTTTTTCCCGCCGATACCCTCAGGCTTTCTCCCGGCACGGAAACGATCCTGGAGCTGGAAATGCCCCCTGTCGTGCGGCTGATACTCCATTCAGGCGCGTCACCGGAGGTTCTTTTTACCTTTACCCCCTTTACGGTCAAGGAGACCTGGCATGGGGAGGATACCATGACGGGCGTACTGTGTTATGCTCTGCCCGCGGCAAACGGCGCCAGACAAGCTGCCGGTGTCAGCCAAGCTGGCGGCGCGGGAACCGGCGCGGCTGGTACAGCCGGGGCCGGTACGGCGGAAAGCGCACCGGGTATCCGCTGCAGGCTTCTGCTGCGGAACCGGACCAGGGCGATCCTGGAACCGGGTAAGATGCCCCTTCATGTGGAGGAACTTTCGGTATACGGACAGAACGACGCCGGTTCGCCTGGCGACGCCTGCTTGTCCGGTAACACCGGCTCGCCCGGCGCCGCCGGCTTTGCCGGCGCCCTGTACAGCGATATACCGGTTATTGATGTGTATGGCGGTGAAGATTTCCGCATAAGCCTGAAAGAGCCCGAAGTGAACCGGGGAAGCAAGCCGGCGCTGATTGTCAGGGGCAGCAAAAACGGCATGGGGGATTTGCTGATCCACCACGGAACGCAGATTATCAAAAACATTACGGGATTACCATGAACACCGGCCTTATCGTACAGGGATTTAAACAGTTTATTAACGGGGCGAATCCGGCGGAACTGCTGGCAAAGCTGGTTGGCATGATCCTCACGGTGATCTTCATCCTGGCGGTATTCAACCTGATCCAGTATTTCCTGGGAAAGTTTCTTAAGGGAAAACTGAGCGTCCAGCGGGACTATATGGTTAGAAAGGGGATCCGGTACTCGGGCTTTGTCCTGGCCCTGCTGTATGTCTTCCACAGCATGGGGATCGACACCTCCGCCATTCTGGGAGCCGCGGGAATCGCCGGCATTGTCATCGGCTTTGCCGCCCAGACTTCGGTCGCCAGCCTTATCGCCGGCTTTTTTCTGCTTTCGGAAAAATCCTTTACCGTGGGGGATACCATCACCGTGGACAGCATCACCGGGGTGGTGTTGTCGGTAGATCTTCTTTCGGTCAAACTGCGGACCCCCGACAATCTTTTTGTCCGCATACCCAACGAAACGATCAGCAAAAGCAGCCTGGTAACCATAACCCGTTTTCCCATCCGCCGGCTGAACCTGGCTTTTTCCGTGGCCTACAAGGAAGACCTGGAACAGGTACGGGACATACTGCTGGAACTGGCCGCCCAAAGCCAGTACTGCCTGGAAGACCCCCCGCCCTTTTTCGGCATCGACAGCTTTGGCGATTCGGGGATTAACCTGCTCTTTCATCTGTGGTTTGAAAAGAACAATTTCTGGAATTTAAAAAATTCCATCATCATTGCCGTTAAAAAACGCTTTGAAGCGGAGGGTATCGAGATTCCCTATCAGAAAATTGATATACAGGTAACTCCGTCCGGGTAATGCTTTAGCGCCCCGAACCCGAAGGCCGGATCATTAGACTTGTTTAATAACCACAAGGATGTCATAATAATGGCATGAGAAAGAGAAAGAAGGCAGCGGATGCCAAGGTAGATCTTTTTAAACGGCTGTACGGGGTGAAACCTGTTAC